>NZ_JBAWDE010000371.1:0-42085 GCF_049590575.1 Pseudomonas sp. | reverse complement strand
GTTTAGCCGCGACGGGGCAGGGACGGCCCGTCGCGGCGGCCCGCGCAGTACTACCTGTTTTCGGGCACACCGAGCCGGAGGCGAGGTGCCGAGTGGTGGGGCAAGAGCCCTTTGGTTACTTTGGGCTGGGCCGGCATTCCGGCTCTTTTCCAAAGTGACTCGCCGTAAGGGCGAAACCATACGCGGCCATCACCCAAATAACGGATATACACCCAACACCAAACACCCCTCAACCACCCCCCTGCAACGTCAACACCTCAAACCCATCCCCCGTCACCGCCACCGTGTGTTCCCACTGCGCCGACAAGCTATTGTCCCTGGTCACCACCGTCCAACCATCCTTCAAACTGCGCACCTTGGCGCCACCCTGATTCAGCATCGGCTCAATGGTAAACACCATCCCCTCACGCAGTTCCAACCCGGTACCCGGTCGGCCAAAGTGCAAAATCTGCGGTTCCTCGTGCATCTCGCGCCCAATCCCGTGCCCGCAATACTCACGCACCACGCTGTAGCCATTGGCCTGCGCATGGCGCTGGATCGCATGCCCGATATCCCCCAGGCGAGCCCCCGGCTTGACCTGGCGAATGCCGGCCCACATGGCCTCAAAGGTCATTTCCACCAGGCGTCGCGCCTTGGGCGCGACGTTGCCGATCATGTACATCTTGCTCGAATCGGCGATAAACCCGCCTTTTTCCAGGGTGATGTCGATATTGATGATGTCGCCGTCTTTCAACACATCCTTGGCGCTCGGCATGCCATGGCACACCACTTCGTTGATCGACGTGTTGATGCTGAAGGGGTAGTCGTACTGACCGAGGCTGGCGGGGCGGGCCTGCAGGTCGTTGCGGATAAACGCCTCGACGGCGCTGTCCAGTTCCAACGTCGAGCGGCCGGCAGCGACAAAGCCGTCGAGCATGGTGAATACCTGGGCCAGCAGGCGCCCGGACTCACGCATGACAGCCAGTTGGGCGGCGGTCTTGATCATCAACTGCGCCCCCGGATCAGGTCGGGTTTGTCCAGCAACAGTTTGTTGATCAGTTCGTTGTACGGCAGGCTAGGATTGAGTTCGGCGAGCAGGCCGATCTTGATCCAGAACTCGGCCTGGGCGTTGATGGAACGGTCCATCGCGGCGCTGGCCAGACGCAGTTGTTCGTGCAGTTGGTCGGTGATCTTGACGATGCCCATGGTGTTCACTGTGATGAGTGGATATACAAAGCGTATACGTTTCGTATATCGATCGTAAACCCTCAGCCGCCAAATGGCGCTGGGTGATTGACTTGCCCCACATCCGCCGGTTAATTTCGTGACATGACATTTCAAGCCTTCCGCAGCCAACCAAGCATTATTACCGCCATTCCTCATTTGGCGGGATAGCACACGGCTGCACCCAAACCCGCCCTAGAGGCGGGTTTTGTTTTTCCGTCTCCAGTGCCCTTTTACACAAAGCCAGGAGACACCGATGAGCACCTGTCCCGATACGTGTACCGCTGATGCGGGATTGCTTGAACACTATGTGAAAAAGATCCTTGCCGCGCCGGTCTATGACCTGGCGGTGCGCACGCCCCTGCAAGCCGCGCCAGGGTTGTCGGCATTGCTGGGCAACCAGGTGCTGCTCAAGCGCGAAGACCTGCAACCGACCTTTTCCTTCAAGATTCGCGGCGCGTACAACAAGCTGGTGCAGCTCTCGGAGGCGCAGAAAAGCCGTGGCGTGGTCACCGCGTCGGCGGGCAACCATGCCCAGGGCGTGGCGCTGGCCGCGCGGGAATTGGGGATCAAGGCGCGCATCGTCATGCCGTGCAGTACGCCCGAGTTGAAGGTACTGGGCGTGCGCTCGCGAGGCGCCGAGGCGGTGCTGCACGGGGCGAGCTTCCCCTTTGCGCTGGCCCGCGCGCTGCAATTGGCCGAGACGTCCGGCTGCACCTTTGTTTCGCCCTTCGATGACCCGCAGGTGATTGCCGGCCAAGGCACCGTGGCCATGGAAATCCTGCAACAGCAGCAGGGCCCGCTGGACGCGATCTTCGTGCCGGTAGGCGGCGGTGGGCTGATCGCCGGGATTGCCGCCTACGTCAAATACCTGCGGCCTGATGTGCGCATCATCGGCGTCGAGCCCGAAGGCTCCAGTTGCCTGCTCGCGGCGTTGCGTGCCGGTGAGCGGGTGGTGCTGCCGAGTGTCGACGGCTTCGCCGATGGCACCGCGGTGGCGCAGGTCGGCGCTTATGGTTTTGAAATCTGCCGGGAATGGGTAGATGACGTGATCACGGTCAATAACGATGAGCTGTGCAGCGCGATAAAGTTGATCTACGACGACACGCGCTCGATCACGGAACCCTCCGGTGCGTTGGCGGTGGCGGGTATCCGAAACTATGTCGCCAGCCGTTCTATACGCGGGCAAACCTTGGTGGCGGTTAATTCAGGGGCGAATATCAACTTTGATAGTTTGCGACATGTTGCCGAAAGAGTGGCTGCGCAAACTGTCGTTTGATTAAAGAAGCGGGGTTAAACGTTTAATCGAAGTGGTTCGGCGATAATTTAAACCCTACGTTTGAACCTGTATAAATCAGCGCTGGGCTTATGAAGAAAAGTTACATGCAGAGTTTGATTTGCCGAGTAGGCTTGGTGATTACAAGCGTCTTCCAAGGTCGGCAAGGCGCGGCAGGCGAGCGCCTGCCGACCACTTGAACAGTGATTACAACCCATTGGCAGTCTCAAGAAAGGAGAGGTTGACCATGCTTTCGGAACTAGAGCTTCGCAGTATTATTGAAGGAAGTTTCCTGCCTAAACGGTGCGAGTGCACCAAAGCCGAAGATGCTTCGCTGACGATCAAGGTGTATGACGACCGTGACCGTGACCGGGTAGATTTGGAAGTCAAAGGTATAAACGCTGACAAACTCGACAGCAGTCGAGCGATTTGCAACCTGATTGCCGGGTTGCGCGAAGACCTCAAACACGCCCATACACCCGCCCTGCAAAGAGCGGCAGGGCGCGGCGTCTACTAGCGACTGGCTAGCTGGAGGCTTGAGGTTGAACCACCGAAGACCTGTGGGCCTGGATAAACGCCAGGCCCAGTACGGTTTCCGTTGTCACCGCCAGCAGGATTCCAGGACCTGCATTGCCATTGATCCATTCGCCCAAGCCCAACACGGCCAATACCAGGCACCCGATGCTGAACCCGGCAGTCATGGCGCGGCGTGTATCCGAAGGACGGGCGTGGCGGGCGCGATAGAACATGACGCCAATGCCCAGGAACAGCGCGGCGTTGCGGCGTGAGACCAGCCCTGTGGCATTTGAATACTCAACACTCCACCACCTTAGCAGCAGCTCGGGGCGCAGGCCCCAGGCCAGGGCGAGTGCGAAGCAAAGAAGGGCGGTGAGGGTTGCGAGGGCGCGGAAACTCAACTGCATGGCGAATCCTTTCAGCCGTATGACAAGCCCGCAAGACTACCCTGTTATGTGCGGGCTTGTCCCTTGTCCTTCACCGGCTCAATTCTGGAAATCGCAGGCTTCGGACATTTTCCGATAGCTCACGTCTCGCACCTGGCCGGCCTTGTCCAAAAACTTGATATCCGCTTTGATGACTTTGCAGTCGTTGGTCGGGGTTTCGTTCATGGCCAGGACTTTGGCAATGTTCATGGGCATGCCGTACTGGTAAGGCACGGGTTTGACCGCGGCTTGTTGCGTATCCGCCTGGGCCAGGCCCGACACGGCTGCCAGCGCCAGGGCGCCGGTCAGCATCAATGTGCGCAGTTTCATGGTGGTTCTCCGAAAGTGGGTACAACCTCACTGTCGGCTTGGGGGATTAACCATCGATTAATATTTGGCTGGCTGACAAAACCTTCATAAATGCAGGATTTACCCCAGTTGCCGGCGATAGGGCAGGTCCGGGCCGGTCTTGGTACAGGTCAACGCGGCGGCGCGGATCGCGAAACCGAGCATGCTGTCGATCTGCTCGCGGCTCAGCTGTTGCAGGCCCTCGACTGAGTCGAGTTGCTGCTCGGTCAGCCACGCGATCAGTGCGGCCTGGAAGGTATCCCCGGCGCCCACGGTATCGGCCATCACGATCTTCACCGCCGGTGCCGACCAGTGGCCGTGCTGGCGGCTGAACACACTGGCGCCGTCGCCACCACGGGTCAGGAACACCAACTGGCAACGGTGTTGCAACCAGCCTTGCAGTACGCTTTCTGGCGACTGGTCGGGGTAGAGCAGGTGCAGGTCTTCGTCGCTGACCTTGATCAGGTCGGCATGCTTGACCAGTTCCGCCACGCGGTCGCGCCACAGCTGGATGTCCGGCTGCGGGTTGAGACGCACGTTCGGGTCGAGGCTGATCAGGCGCTTGCCGCTTTCGCGTTTGACCAGGTTCAGCAATGTGTCGCCGATCGGCTGCACCACCAGGGAGAACGAGCCGATATGCAGGCCGCGGATGTCATCGCCGAGCACCGGCAGATGCTCGACTCCCAGCTGGCGGTCGGCGCAGCCTTCGCCGCGGAAGTTGTACTGCGGCGAGCCATTGGCGCTCACGGCGACCATCGACAAGGTGGTTGGCGCGGCGAATTCCACCAGGAACTGTTCGCTGACGCCTTCATCCCTGAGCACTTGCAGCAAGCGGCGGCCGAGGAAGTCGGTGGACAGCCCGCCAAACAGCCCGGCCTCGATGCCGAGGCGGCGCAAACCCACGGCGACGTTGAACGGCGAGCCACCGGCGATTGCCTTGTAGTTAACCCTGGAAGCCTGCCCACTGGCGTCTTCCTCGCTGAAAAAATCAAACAGCGCTTCACCACACACCAGATACATAGTCGTTCGCTCTTAAAGGGTGGCCACAAGCTGTTGGTAGCGCTCGTAAGCCTGTTGATAGGCGCTGACGCTGGCCGCCACCGGCAGGGTACGGCTGGCCGGGTCGACACTCACGCAGGTGTCGCACAGGTTGGCCAGGGACTCGCCGGACTGGCTCCACGCCGCCTGGATTGCCGCGCCCAGGGCTGCGGCTTCGCTTTGTTCGGTGCAGATCACTTCGGTGTTCATGATATCGGCAACCATCTGCCGCCATACCGGGCTTTTTGAACCGCCGCCGATCAAACGGATACTCTGGCTCTGCAGGCCGGTCTGGCGCAGCAGGTCGAGGCCGTAGCGCAGGCCGAACGTGGTGCCCTCGACCACCGCGCGGCAGAGGTTGGCGCGGGTCAGGTTGGTCATGGTCAGGCCGTGCAGGCTGCCGGTGGCGTGGGGCAGGGCGGGCACGCGTTCGCCGTTGAGGAACGGCAGCATGCTCACGCCGTCGGCGCCGATGGGCGCTTCGGCGACCAGGGCGTTGAAGGCCGCCAGGTCGAGGTCGAACAGCTCGCGCATCACCCCGGTGGCGTTGGTCAGGTTCATGGTGCAAATCAATGGCAACCAGCCGCCGCTGGATGAGCAGAACGTTGCGACCGACGCTTGCGGGCTGACATTCGGCTGGTCGGCGTAGGCATACACGGTGCCCGACGAACCCAGGCTCATGGTGATCACGCCGGGAGCAATGTTGCCGGTGCCGATGGCGCCCATCATGTTGTCGCCGCCGCCGCTGGACACGCGCGCATTGCGGTTGATGCCCAGGCGTTCGGCGATGGCCGGCAGGATCGTGCCCACGGCTTGATCGGCGTCGATCAGCTCGGGCAGGGCGGCTTCCAGGCGGCCGCTGGGGTCGATGTGCTTGAGCAGCGCCACGTCCCATTCCCGGGTGCGCACATTGAAGTAGCCGGTGCCCGAGGCATCGCCGTACTCCGCGACGGCGCGGCCGGTGAGCCAGTAATTGAGGTAGTCGTGGGGCAGCAGGATATGGGCGATGCGCGCGAACACATCCGGGTGCTGCTCGCGGGTCCAGAGCAGTTTGGATACGGTGTAACCTGGCGCAATCGCCACGCCCAGGCGTTCCAGCGAGCCGCTTTCACCGCCCAGGTGTTGCAGCAGGCGGTCGTTTTCGGCGGCGGTTTCGGTGTCGCACCACAGCTTGGCCGGGCGCAGGACCTCACCGTTCTCGTCCAGCAGCACCAGGCCGTGCTGCTGGCCGGACACGCCGATGCCGAGGATGTCCTGGCCGTCCACCCCGGCTTGTTGCAGAGCGCGGTGGGTGGCCTCGGTAAAGGCGTCCAGCCATTCCTGGGTATGCTGCTCGCGGCGGCCGTTGGCGCCGCTGAGCAGCGTGTGGCTGGCGGCGCCCAGGCCCAGGACTTTGCCGCTGCTGGCGTCCAGCACGATGGCCTTGGTGCCCTGAGTGCCGCAGTCGATGCCGACGTAGAGGTTTTGCTGGGTCATGATGAGTTGCTCAGCAGTATTATTGTTGGAGGGGTAACCCGTTCAAGTGTGGGAGGGGGCTTGCCCCCCGATTGCGATGGGTCAGTAAAGAATATTTACACTGAAACACTGCTATCGGGGGCAAGCCCCCTCCCACATTTTCAAGCCGGTTTCTTCAGGAGGTCTTGCAGGGTTGCCGTCACGCCCTTGTCGCGCAAGCTCACAAAACACCGCTCAAACGCTGCCACAAACTCAGCCGAGTTGGGAATAGCCGTACCAAAAATCTCTTCCACCGCCAGCAGCCGCTGGCTGATCAGCGCATCATCGCTCACCAGCCCCTGGCAGAACTCTGCACGCGGGTCGGGGATCTTGTAGCGCACGCCGTTCTCGTCCACACCTTTCAAATACAGCGCCCAGGCAGCGACCACCAGCGCGGCGCGCTCGGTTTCGCGGCCATCGGCAATCAGGCGGTTGATGGTCGGCACGGTGAACTTGGGAAACTTCGACGAGCCATCCGAACACACGCGCTCCAGCTGGTCGGCAATCGCCTGGTTGGAAAAGCGCTCGACCAGGGTCTGCTTGTACTCGGTCAGGTCGATACCCGGCACCGGCGCCAGGTTCGGCGTGACGTCCAGATCCATGTAGGCGCGCATATAGGCCACGAACAGCGGGTCATTCATGGTCTCGTGGACAAACCGGTAGCCCTTCAAAAAACCCAGGTAGGTGAGCGCCAGGTGGCTGCCATTGAGCAGGCCGATCTTCATTTCTTCATAAGGCGTGACGTCATCGGTGAACTGCACGCCGACCTTTTCCCAGGCCGGGCGGCCGTTGACGAATTTGTCTTCCAGCACCCATTGCACAAAGGGTTCGCACACCACCGGCCAGGCATCGTCGATGCCGTGTTCGTCATGCAACTGCAGGCGGTGGGCGCTGCTGGTCATCGGCGTGATGCGGTCGACCATGGCGTTCGGGAAGCTCACATTGGCCTTGATCCAGTCATGCAGCTCGGCATTGTGCAGCGCGGCGAAGGCCAGCAGCGCCTTGCGCGTGACGCCGCCGTTGTGCGGCAGGTTATCGCAGGACATCACCGTAAAGGCCGGCGTCCCGGCCGCGCGGCGCTGGGTCAGCGCAGCGCAGATAAAACCGAACACGGTTTTCGGTGCGTGCGGGTGCGCCAGGTCATGCTGGATCTGCGGCAGGTGGGCCATGAACTCGCCGTTGCTGTCATCGATGCAATAGCCGCCTTCGGTGATGGTCAGCGAGACAATGCGGATGTGCGGGCTGGCCAGCTTGTCGATCAGCGCCTGGGCACCGTCTTCGGCCAGCAGCATGTCGCTGATCGAGCCGATCACGCGCACTTCGGTGTCGTCGGTGTCGCCCAGTTCATACAGGGTGAACAGGTAGTCCTGGCCGGCGAGGTCGTCGCGGGCCTTGCGGTCCTCGGCCCGCAGGCCGACGCCGCAGATGCTCCAGTCCAGGCCTTCGCCGGTGTTCATCAGTGCATCGGTGTAGTACGCCTGGTGCGCGCGGTGGAAACCGCCGACGCCGATGTGTGCGATGCCCTGGGTGGTATCGGCAATCGCGTAAGTCGGCAGCTGCACTTCGGGCGCCAGTTGGGTCAGGTTGTGTTTATTCAGCTTCATCATAACTCTCGCAAATCAGGCGGCAGCGCGCAGTGGGCGGGCCACGGCAACGCCATCAGCGTCGAACAGATGGCATTGGGTCGGGTCCAGGTACAGCTGCAGGGTTTCGCCATATTGGCTGGCCATGTCGCCACGGATGCGCAGGGTCAGCGGCTCCTTGCTGGCGGTGATCACGTGGCAGAAGGTGTCGCTGCCCAGGCGCTCGCCGACGTCGGCGGTGACGGTCAGGGTTGCCTGGCCCGGGGTGGCGATTTCCAGGTGTTCGGGGCGAATGCCCAGGGTCACGGCGCTGCCGACACTCAAGCTGGCACTGCTCAGCGGCAGGCTGATACGGCCGCCGGCGTCCAGTTCGACCTCGCAGCCTTGCGCTTCCACGCGAGTGACCTTGCCTTTGAGGAAGCCCATTTTCGGCGTGCCCAAAAAGCCTGCCACAAACAGGTTGGCCGGCTGGTGGTAGAGCTCCAGCGGCGAGCCGACCTGTTCGACGCGGCCGCTGTTGAGCACCACCACCTTGTCGGCCAGGGTCATGGCTTCGACCTGGTCGTGGGTCACGTAGATCATGGTCGCTTGCAGCTCTTTGTGCAGGCGCGACAGCTCCAGGCGCATCTGCACGCGCAGCGCGGCGTCGAGGTTGGACAGCGGTTCGTCAAACAGGAAGATCTTCGGGTTACGCACAATCGCCCGGCCAATCGCCACGCGCTGGCGCTGCCCACCGGACAACTGCTTGGGCTTGCGCTCCAGCAGCGGCCCCAGCTCGAGGATGCGCGCGGCTTCGCTGACTTTGCTCTCGACAATCTTTTTGTCGACGCCGGCCAGGTCCAGGGCAAACGACATGTTCTTGCGCACGCTCATGTGCGGGTACAGGGCGTAGGTCTGGAACACCATCGCCAGGTCACGCTTGGCCGGGGTGACTTCGGTGATGTCGCGGCCATCGAGTTCGATGGTGCCGTCGCTGACTTCTTCGAGCCCGGCGATCAGGCGCAGCAGGGTGGATTTGCCGCAGCCCGACGGGCCGACGAAGACTACGAATTCCTTGTCGTTCACTTCCAGGTCGATGCCCTTGATGATCGAGAAACCTTCGAAGCCTTTTTGCAGATTCTTGATTTTCAGGTTGGCCATGATGGGCCCTCCGCTTGGAATTATTATTTAACGGCGCCGAAGGACAGCCCACGCACTAATTGCTTCTGGCTGATCCAGCCAAAGATCAGGATCGGCGCACAGGCCAGGGTCGACACGGCGGACAATTTGGCCCAGAACAAGCCTTCGGGGCTGGAGTAGGAGGCGATCAACGCGGTCAACGGCGCGGCGTTCGACGAGGTCAGGTTCAGCGACCAGAAGGCCTCGTTCCAGCACAGGATCAGCGACAGCAACACCGTGGAAGCCAGGCCGCCCTTGGCGATGGGCAGCAGCACGCGGACCATTTCCTGCCACAGGGTGGCGCCGTCCAGGCGCGCGGCTTCGAGGATGTCCTTGGGGATGTCCTTGAAGTAGGTGTAAACCATCCAGACCACAATCGGCAGGTTGATCAGGGTGTAGATGATGATCAGCGCGATGCGCGTGTCGAGCAGGCCAAAACTCTTGGCCAGCAGGTAGATCGGCATCAGCACGCCCACCGGCGGCAGCATCTTGGTGGACAGCATCCACAGCAGAGTGCCCTTGGTGCGCTTGGTTTCGTAAAAGGCCATGGAGTAGGCGGCCGGCACCGAAATCAGCAGGCACAGGGCGGTGGCGCTGAACGAAATCAGCACCGAGTTCCAGGCGTAGCTGAAGTAGTTGCTGCGCTCGTTGATGTGCAGGTAGTTCTCCAGCGTCGGCGTGAAGATGAACTGCGGCGGCGTGGCGAACGCGTCGATTTCGGTCTTGAAGCTGGTCAGCACCATCCAGAAGATCGGGAAGAAAATCAGGATCGCGATGGCCCAGGCCAGGGTGCCGAGCAACACGCTTTGCAGGCGGCGGGATTGTTGAAGCGTCATGGCGCGGCCCTCAAGGTTTGTCAGTCAGGTTTTTGCCGATCATCCGCACCAGGATGATCGCCGCGATGTTGGCGATGACCACGGCGATCAAGCCACCGGCCGAGGCCATGCCCACGTCGAACTGCACCAGCGCCTGGTTGTAGATCAGGTAGGCGAGGTTGGTCGAGGCGTAGCCCGGGCCACCGTTGGTGGTGGTGAAGATTTCGGCAAACACCGAGAGCAGGAAGATCGTCTCGATCATCACCACCACCGCAATCGGGCGCGCCAGGTGCGGCAGCGTGAGGTGCCAGAAGATGGCGATGGCGCCGGCACCGTCCAGGCGTGCGGCTTCTTTTTGCTCCTGGTCCAGCGACTGCATGGCGGTCATCAGCAGCAGGATGGCGAAGGGCAGCCATTGCCACGAGACAATGATGATGATCGACAGCAGCGGATAGTGCGCCAGCCAGTCCACCGGCTCGGCGCCGAAGAACTTCCACACGGCGGCGAGAATCCCCGACACCGGGTGGAAAATCAGGTTCTTCCAGATCAGCGCACCGACGGTGGGCATGATGAAGAACGGCGAAATCAGCATCACCCGCACGATGCCGCGGCCAAGGAACTCACTGGCCTCCAGCAAGGCACTGATCAACACGCCGAATACCACGCTGATCAGCAGCACGCTACCGACCAGCAACAGGGTATTGGTGGCGCCGGGCAAAAAGCCTGAATCGGTGACGAAGTAAGTGAAGTTCTCCAGCCCCACAAATTGATTTTCGCCGGGGTAGAGCAGGTTGTAGCGGATCAGCGAAAAGTATAGGGTCATGCCCAGCGGCACGATCATCCACAGCAGCAGCATGGCGACCGACGGGGTGACGAGAAACCAGCCGGGGTTGGCCAGGCGGCTTTTACGCGGCTGTTCAGGCGCGGCGGTTTGCACTTTGGCAGTGGTGGTATTCATAGGATCAGAACCAGTCAGATGCATTCAGAACGAGGATCGAAGCGCGGTCAGTGTGGGAGGGGGCTTGCCCCCGATAGCGGTGTATCAGTCACAAAATCATCAACTGGTAGAGTGCTAGCGGGGGCAAGCCCCCTCCCACATTTGACTGTGGTGGGCCTGGGTTACTTGGGGTAACCGGCCCGCTTCATTTCACGCTCGGTGGTGGTCTGCGCGGCCGTCAATGCGGCGTCGACCGTTTGCTGACCGGTCAGCGCACCGGAGAAGAACTTGCCGACCTGGGTACCAATCGCCTGGAACTCAGGAATGGTCACCAACTGGATACCGATATACGGCACCGGCTTGAGTGTAGGCTTGGTCGGGTCGGCGACTTTCAGCGATTCCAGGGTCACTTTGGCGAATGGCGCAGCCTTCATGTATTCGTCGCTGTAGGTCGATTTGCGCGTACCTGGCGGGACGTTGGCGATGCCGTCGGTCTTGGCGACCAGTTGGCTGTATTCCTTGGACGTGGCCCAGCTGGTGAAGACCTTGGCGGCGTCCTTGGCTTTGGAGCTGGTCGGGATCGCCAGGCTCCAGGAGTACAGCCACGAGGTGCCCTTGTCGGTCTTCTCGTGCGGTGCAAAGGTAAAGCCGACATGGTCAGCCACTTTGCTCTGGGTTTTGTCGGTGACAAACGAGCCGGCCACGCTGGCGTCGACCCAGATCGCGCACTTGCCGCTGTTGAACAGCGCCAGGTTTTCGTTGAAACCGTTGCTGGACGCACCCGGCGGGCCGGATTTTTTCATGTTGTCGACGTAGAAGTTCAGCGCGTCCTTCCACTCGGGGCCGTTGAATTCAGGCTGCCACTTTTCATCGAACCAGCGCGCGCCGTAGCCGTTGGCCAGGGTGGTGATCAGCGCCATGTTCTCGCCCCAACCGGCTTTGCCGCGCAGGCACAGGCCGTATTGTTCTTTGCTCTTGTCGGTGAGTTTGGCTGCGTATTCGCCGATCTGGCTCCAGGTCGGGTGCTCAGGCATGCTCAGCCCGGCGTCCTTGAACAGGTCTGTGCGGTAGTAGGTGATCGAGCTTTCGGCATAGAACGGCAGGGCGTACAGCGAGCCTTTGACCGACAAGCCGTCACGCACCGAAGGGAATACATCATCGAGATCGTAGGAAGCCGGCAGGTCCTTCATCGGCTCCAGCCAGCCCTTGGCGCCCCAGAGTGCGGCTTCGTACATGCCAATGGTCAACACGTCGAACTGCCCGCCCTGGGTGGCAATGTCAGTGGTCAGGCGCTGGCGCAGCACGTTTTCTTCAAGCACCACCCAGTTCAGCTTGATGTCCGGATGCTCGGTCTCGAAGGTTTTCGAGAGCTTTTGCATGCGGATCATGTCGCTGTTGTTGACGGTGGCAATGGTCAGGGTTTGCGCGCCAAGGCTGACGGCGCTGAGAGTCATGCAGGTAGATGCGAGCAATACTTTTGCTGTGAACTTCATCGCGCACTCCATTTCTGCACCCAGGGGCTACAGAAGGACAGTTATTGTTGTTGTGCCTTCCCACGAACGGTCAGGAAGAGTGTGCGTTGATTACAGCCTTCAAATGGGGTTATGACAAATCCTTGGGCGCACTGGGACTGATACTTTTTTGCACTGTTGCTAGGGCTCTGCACGCGCGCAGCAGCCGAGGGGGTCGGCTGCTGCGGTGGCAGAGTATGCGGCTATTCAAATAACTTTATCTGTCACGACTGGTAAGCGTAAGGGGATGGAGCCTTAGATCCCGAGGTGATTCCTTTCAGCCAGGCTGGGTCGATGGGGCTGGTTGGCCCGTTCTCGAGTATTATTTTCACACCTTCCTGTTCCCACTTGTGCATGACATTGCTCAGCTGCTGTGTGTATTCGCGCGCCGGGCACGCGATATTTGCCCATGGGTCGACAATCCACGCATCCGCCCATGCCGCCTCCGAGAAATTCACCGACCCTGCGGGCAGTGTAGACGGCCCTCCGACGACAGTGAATGCGTGCGAGCCTGGGATCGCCCACTCGTAGGCACGCCCGCCGCTTTTTTCAATGATGTCCTTGGACAACGCGGCCATTTCTCCACAGTTACCGGCGCCGGTTTTCACCAACAGAGTTGCGTAGTTACGGGGTCTTTTCGCCACGCATCCGCGTAACCATCCCAGGGTCCTGCTCGCTGCCTCCGCGCGCGCCTTATCGGCGTTTGAGCGAATCACATTACCGTGCCCCAGCCCGGTGGCCGTCATGGAACGGGTTGCGCTTTCCTTGGCTTGGCGTGCATAGAACTCGTTTTGCCGCTGCGTCGTCCATGTAATGAAACCTTCGGGTTTAGTCAGCGTGGAGACTTGATTCGGCCTCAAGGCGATATCCGCTTTGCCAATGGCGTTGCTCCGTTGCAGTTGGTAGAGCACTTCGCGCTGCTGTTCTGGGGCAAGGTCTTTGCACCAGCTTTTGATTTCATCGACGTCCTCCTTCGTGATGCCCGAACGCTCCAGCTCTTCAAACGCAACATCGAGTTTGGGTAAGGCAATGAAATTAGCGTCAAATGACGCCAGGGCGGTACCTTGGCGGCTGACGAATGCATCGCGGTATTCTCTGACCATCGAAAACTCTCCGG
The DNA here is from genome assembly GCF_049590575.1 of Pseudomonas sp. Classification (GTDB taxonomy): domain Bacteria; phylum Pseudomonadota; class Gammaproteobacteria; order Pseudomonadales; family Pseudomonadaceae; genus Aquipseudomonas. The sequence goes on along the minus strand of NZ_JBAWDE010000371.1, from coordinate 28,664 downwards.
GCGTGCATTTTTTGAAGTTCAGTTTGCCGCCGCGCGCCTCACCCAGATCGGCGTAGTAAAACTCGGCGGTATCAGCCTCTATGATCAGGTAATTTTTGGACCAGCGATTCACGACCACGCCTCGAAGTTCACGCGTGTCCTTGACGGCGTCACTGATGCTATCGAGCTTGACCACGCGGGTATTTCTCGTCACCGCATCTGTAGACTCTTCGGGAAGGAAGCCGAATGACGGATCATCTTTGAGGCTGCCGCTGATTTCTGGCTTGTAGGTTATGCGCTCGCCATCCAGTGTCGGAATCAGTTGCGGGCCTGTTTCGCCATCGACCATTTTGTATTTGCGGCGCTCGAAAATGACAAACTGTTCGTTTTTCAGCGAAGAAGTTTTTGAAGGGAACAGGCGCTGATGCTCAAGCGCTTGAAGTTCCTTGCCTGAGGTCTCGGAGACATTTTTGATGACTTTGCTAAAGCATGTGTCGTTGGACGCGCGCCTTAACCTCCCGGGAACCGCCGGAATCGGGCAGATTGCGTCAAAACCCTCCAGAGGCTTGAACCTATCGGCTGATTCCAGATCGACCAGCACCCCAGGGGTGCGACGTTCATACCGGTAAACCTTGCCCCCATCGACCAGGTCGAAGCCGGTCGAGCGCGGTACGGTATAAGCATCAGCGCTCAAGTTCTTTTCCGTTACGAGGGCTTGAGTCCCGTCAGAAAAGGTTTCTTTCTGCACGCCTGACGATGTTTCCGAGACGAAATTCTCCAGGGCCGGCCCATAAGGCTGCTGGGTCTTGGCATCAAAAGCATACCAATTCTCGCCACGGCGTATGGCGGTAGCCTTTAACGGGTCGGTGATGGAGGAACCGCTCACTGCGCCGTTGGCCAGGTCGGGAGTGGCAGCAAAGCTTCCGTCTGCGTGTACAGGCGGGAGGTCGCCCTGCATTCGGTTGATGGCTTTGAACGAGGTTGAAGCGCGGGAGGCAGACACGTCGCCGAACGCAACCTTGCCGGCTAGTTTTTCAGCGACAGATTCACCGAGTTCTTCGCCAACTTTCACCGCCGCACGTTCGAAAGAGGTCGCTGCGAATTTCCATACTTTACCTAGTGCACCTGGTATGACGATACTCATTGCATCAAAGAACAGATCCCGGCCGGCGTCCGCGTAGTGACCTTCATAAAGATCTTCAAGGGGGGTGACACCCGGGATCATGCGCACCAGGAAGTTGAGCCTCTCAAGAAACGTAGGGCCTTTTTTTTCCAGATGGTTATGGCCATGGTTGAATGCCTTGCGTTCATCTTTAAGCATGAAGTGTGAGTCGACCACGGTTGCGGCGATGTTCTCAAATTCTGCGTTGGAATAGGCAGGGGCCGTGTTTTGGTTAACGGTGCCGAACGTCTCAGAACCGACACTGACCAGCTCACCGTCCTTCTTCTTTACCGGTTCAATGCGATCGACGATGACGTTGGAGGTAATACCGTCTCGCGGCGCAGCCGAGGAACTGAAGGCGGTAAAGTCCAGGGGTAACGCATGCGTGCCTTCGTCTCTGCCGTCGTAGATTTTCCCATAAACCTTATTAGTGCCACCGATGGGCATTGGCTTGGGCAAGCCCGGGAGGATCTTTGCCACGGCTGCGTCGGGGAAGATGCCAATATCGCTGGTTTTACCATCGGTGCTGGTGGCGCGAATAATGATGCCGTGGGTGCCTTTCTTACCGGTCTTGGCGCTGAGGTGGGCCCAGAAGCTGATGTCCGTTTCTCGAACGCTGAAGTACTCCAGCTTGCCATAAGCAAGTCTTTTACGGTCCTCGACTGGAAGCCTGGCCAACAAGTCTTTGATGAGGACGATGGAGTGCTCTCGACGTGGCACATAGTCTTTTTCGAAAGCGGCATCGTACTGCGCATTCACGTCGGGTAATTGGCCTGCGTTGTCATGCAGGCGCTGGATCGGAATACGCTTGTCTTTAGCTTCCCAGGCGGGACTGTTGGACCCTTTTGCCGCCAAGTCGATAAGGTTATCCGGCTTGTACGAGTCCCCCAATTCCCCAGCCTCATAGGCTTCGACCACGCTGGCTGAAATACCATAAAGTTGGTCGCCTTCGCGCCAGAGTCCCCGTGCCTCATAAGGAATCTGATCGCCAAACTTCTCCTTGAGGTTCTCAAGAGCGAGCGCCCTTCGAACAGGTACGGGGTTCCTGTTGATGTACTGTCTGGCTGCTGTCACCTCGCTATTTTGTTTAGACAGCGCCTGGATACAATCTTTCAGTTGGTCGATATAGGGGCGTTTGTCATCTTTCCAGATGGCGCCGTTAACGATACCCCAGTCAGTAATAGGGTTCATTTGGGCCCGGGACAATTGCTGGTTTTCAGCGTCGGAAAGAGGTTTGACGGCGTTGAAATCCATGACCTTTTGATACGTCATGTTGCGTGTGGCACCAGGCGCTATCTGTTCGATGCGGTTCACTGCCGTATGAAAATGGACCCATTGGCGCGTTCCGAAAATCAGCGAGTCCGGCATGTCCTTGACCAGAAACTGTGGCGCGGTACCCGAGGCCAGCACATAAGCGGCTACCGGCGCGTGAGCAGGCTGCACCTTGTTGCTGGCAACCAGATGTCGAGTCAGGTCCTGCAGGATTTCCTTCGCCGGTCGCCCCCAGTTGCCTGGTTTCATGAAGTCGTAGCCTGCCACGGTGTTGCTCTGGGTGCCCGCCGTCGGGTCGAGGTGCAAGACCATCGCGGTCAATAACCACTGCTTGAGGCTGGTCGGGGTTGCTACACCCTTCATCTGCGATTGCAGGTGATTGGCAAGCCCAGTCGCGTCGTTACTGGAGAGCAGTTGTTCCAGCGCTTGTGCGGGGTCGGCACTGAGGTTGGTCACGCGGTTGCCCATGAACCGAAAGGGGTTGTTCAGGGAGCCGATATGCTCTGTGACGAAACCTGCCACTGCTGCGCGCTGGGCTGTGGACAGGGATACATCCGTAGCGAGAAAACCCCAGTTGTTTCGGAGCGGGGCGGGCTGCGGCACGGGGGTGCGCAACGCCAATAACAGGTTGTCGTAATCGGCTTTCCACTCTGGCACCTTCCAGCCGTTCTCCGTGATAAAAGCCCGGGCTGTTTTGACCCCTTTTTGCCGATGAGAAGAATCTGGATCGACCACAAAGCGCGCGGCATCTTGCGTTTCGTCCCTCTCAAATGCTCCGCGATTTAGCTGGCCGATTAACGCGTAGCGGTCGTTGCTGTCGCCCAGCGCGGTTTTTTGCCGGCGCAGTTGCTCCAGGCTTTGCTCGGGGTTTTCGGGTCGCTCCGGAAAGCGCTGTGTACGGCCCATCAGCGCGGTCGTGCCGGCGAATCTCGCGCTGCTGTAATCACCGTTGTCAATGCCATAGAAATTCGCAACGAGTTCATAAGGTGCGCGGCTCTCCCCGGTGTAGGACAGCATGATCGACTTGCCGTTTGGAACCAGCGCCTGTGCGGCGCGTACGACAGGCGTCAGTACGTCGAAGTGATCAGGGTATTTTTTGCCGAAATCGTCGGCTTCAAAACGCTGATCGACGCCGTTGACCTTGCCGATCAATACCTTGCCGACGGGATCGAAGCGAAGGGATGCCGGGTCAACATGCTGTTGGCGTGCCCACTCAACAAGGCCGCGGGATTTAAGCGCTTTGCCCAGTTGGCCCCACCACTGGCCGAACAGGCTGTCTGCCGGTATCGGCCCGATCATCTTCGATGACGCCTGGGTCGCGTCGGTTTTCAGTTCAAGCATCGCGCTATGTACCGTGGTCGCCAGAGCGCTTTCGGCTGTCGCCACATCGTCCTCGGGTGTTTCTACCGGGTCTGTGTTCGCCCCCGAGCTGGAAACTACAGCGGCTGCCAGGGTTTCAAGGGGTGACAGAGGAATCGGCGCATTGGCCAGGTCGGTCATTATGGCGTTTTGGCTAGCCCGCACGGCAGTAGAACGGCCGTCAGCAGCGTCGGTGCTGTTCAGCGCCTTGAAGCCTTTGTTTTGATTCATATCGGCGCTTCGTTCCAACACTGCGCGCCGCCGAAGACGCCTGAAGTCACTCACCCGATAGTCTTCCAGGTAAGGGATTTCTTCGTTGTAGAAATTCATTACCTCACTGAGCGAGGCGGATTGGGTAGTCGGAAACCTGATAGGGGTGTGCGACCCTGCAGCCATGTTGCTGACTGCCCGCTCTATCTCGTCCCAGACGTCACTCCAACCCGAAACATCGTTCGCGCTGAAGTGGGTCTCGACACCGTTCACATTGCCAGTCAAGTCACCGGTGACGGGGTCGATACGAATGCTGCTGCGGTCAAGGTTGTGCTCCCGCACGAAGGTCGTAAAGGTACTGCCGGTCAGCGCAGTCAGAAGGTTTTTACGCGCCTGGTTGAATGTTGAGTACTCAGGGATGTCGGTGAGCAAGACCTTTGAAAGGTCGTATTCCCAGTCATCGCTGATGTCGGGTACCAGTTTCATCAGGGCGTGGTTACTTTGCTGCGCCAGGCGTTGATCGGCCTCCTGAACTTTTTGTTCGGCAGTCTTGGCGGTAAACGGCGCAAGGCGTTGATTCAACTGCTGCTGCGGCAAATTGGCAACCCGTTGGATAGCATCGCTTTGTCGCCGTTTGACCGGGTCATAAACGGGGGCGAAGAGCGGGTCGTCGTCGCTGAAGGCGTCGAAGTTGCCCTGGCGCAATAGTATGCCGATGCTGTAGAGCGTGTCGTTGCCGCTGATGCCCCCCAGGGGCAAGCCGTAGAACGCGCCGACAGTGCTGTAGGTGGCGTGATTTTTGCCGGTTAACGCGAATGAGGCAGAGGTCCCACCTGCCAACTTTTTCACCGCCGCCAACACCGCAGTGGAAACGGGCGCCCACTCGGCGTTCTGGAGATCGAACCTGATAATCTGAGTGCCTCTCTGTTCGTACAGAGTCCCACTTGAATCGATAGAGACATTGCTCATATCGATTTTCTTGGCTGAGGCGAACGATTTGAACGGTTCGGCGTTCACCGCGTCGTCGAGGTCGCCCCAGGCTTGGCCGAAGGACGAGTCAGGCGGGATGGCAACCAGTGAATTACTGGTGTGACCCTGCTCGGCAGCATTGCGCAGATTGATCAGATTATCCGCGAGGTTCATGGCCAGCTTGCGGTCTTCACGTTCAACCAGAGCCTTGGCGAATGCCGGCGTTGACGCATTGCGTGAGGTGGGTGCCGGGTCAACCTCATGCGAATGACGACGTGCGCGTGAAAGCAGTGGGCGAACGTTCGATGTGCTGGGTGAGGGGCTTTCGAGGATTACTTGAATCAGTTGCGCATAGGTTTTTTGCGCGTCCAGTGGGCTGGGCTGGCCCAGGAGTTTCGCCACGTCACTGTGCAGTTGCGTGTCTTTCAGCGGCTCGCGGCTGTTTTCAACCCGTTGTTTGATTTGCTCGGCCAAACTTGGCTGTTCTTTTGTCACCGCGAACCTGAGCAAGTGCTCGATGCGGTGTTGGGCGTGCTTCGTCAGGTTGCTCGGCTGCGCAGGCGCAGGGAAGGTTTGAATGTCCTGCAGTTTTTTATGAAAAAACTCGATGATGCGAGTTGTGGCCGAATCCACAACTTTCACTGTCGGATTTTGGTCGGAGGAATTGACGGCGCCAATAGTGCGTGACGTCTGAACGTTGAGCATGTGTTGTACCCCTTAGCCTGCATATGCGAAATGACGCCATTAGCTGTCGGAAATGGCAGTGCATTCGTTACGTGGTTTTGGGTAAATACGACGTTCCTGACATGAAGTGGGAATGCCGACTAAGTTGTAATTATCTACTTCGGTATCGCCATCAAGCTGTGTTTTGTTCAGTCAGCCGTTGCACTGCCAGGCGGCGGTAATGGGACGGTGTCATGCCCTTGAGCTGCTGAAAGCGCCGGTTGAAGTTGGAGATGTTGTTGAATCCCGACTCGAAACACACATCCGTCACGGCCTTGTCGCCGTCCGCCAGCAACTCGCAGGATTTGCTGATGCGCAAGCGATTGACGAATTCGATGAACGTGCGGCCAGTGGCCTGTTTGAATACCCGGGAAAAGTACGTCGGCTTCATCCCCAAGTGCTCCGCGACTTCTTCCAGCGGCAACTCCCGCGCGTAGTGGGCGAAGATGTAATCCACCGCGCGGTTGGTGCGGTCGACGCTGTGTTCGTCGGCCAATTGCGGCGTGTTCACGCCGGACAGCAACTGGTAGTCCTCACACGCGCTGAGCACCTCCAACAGGATAAAGAAGTGCCCCAGGCGCGCCATGCCCTGGGCATCTTCGATACGTTGCATCAGGGCCATGGCCTGGGCGATGGTCTTTTTGCAGCGAAATTCAATGCCGTACTGCGCGCGCTCCAGCAACGGGGTGAGGGTTTTCAGCTCGGCGAAAACCTGGCTGCCGCTCTCAAACAGGTCATCGGTGAAATTCACCAGCATGTCGCGCTTGGGCACGACTTCGTCTTCCTCGACCTGGCTGATCCAGTTGTGGGGCAGGTTGGGGCCGGTGAGGAACAGGCTTTCGGGGTAGAAGTTGCCGATGTAGTCGCCGATAAACACCTTGCCGGAGCTGGCGACGATCAGGTGCAGCTCGTATTCCTTGTGGAAATGCCAGCGCACCAGCGGGCAGGGGAAGCCGTGTTGGCGATAGATGATGGACAGACCGTTGTGATCGTCCATCAGTTCGTAGGAAGGGTCGGTGATTCGCGTTGCTCGGGTCATGCTGCCGTCGCTTTATTGTGGTTGCTGCGTAGGATAATGCCCCCTCGCGTGCGACCTCGCCAGCTCCCGTGTTTATACGCTGCGGTTTTTCGCCTCGATCCACTGGGACATGTACTGCGTACTTTTATGCGCGTGATGGCGCAGCATGCTGCCGGTGAAGTTATCCCGGCGGTGAGCGGCGAGGCGGCTGCGGCAGTCTTCCAGGCAGGCCACCAGCGCCGGGCCGTGCAGGTGCTGGTCATAACGGCGGGCCAACAGCTGGCGCCCGTTTTCCTGGGCCTGGGCCCAGCGTTCAGGGTCCTGGTACAGGCGCACCGCGGCGTCAGCCAATGCCTGGGCACTCTGTTCGACGGCACCCGGCCACGCTTGCTCATCGCCCATGGCCTCGGCGCCGATTGGTGTGGTGACGTTAGGCGTGCCGCACAGCATTGCATCCACCAATTTGCCCTTGATGCCCGCGCCGAAGCGCAGCGGGGCCAGGCAGATACGCGCCGCGGTCATGACCTGCAGGGCGTCTTCAGCCCAGTTCATCACATGAAAACCCTGCGCCGGGTTATGCAGCGCCGTGGCCTTGGGCGGGGTGTAGGCCCCGTAAATGTGCAATTGGGCGCCCGGCAATTGCTGGCGGATCAGCGGCCACAGGCTGTGCTTCATCCACAGCACCGCGTCCCAGTTCGGCGCGTGGCGGAAGTTGCCGATGCTGAGGAAGTGCGCACGCTGTTCAAACGGAGCAAACGCCTCGGTCGGCGGTTGCAGCATCAGCGGGCACCAGTGGAGCAGGGCGGCCGGTACGTTGAAGTGTTCGGTGAGCAGGCGGATCTCCACGTCGGAAATCATCAGGCTGATATCACAGCGGTAAATCGCGGCGATTTCGCGCTTGGCCAGGTCGGTATCGGCCATCGATTCGAATGCTTGTTTCAGGGACGGCGCAAACACGGCGCTGAAGTCATGGTTGTCGGGTTCGGTTTTCAGGCGTTCCTTGAGGCGCTGCTGGCGCGCATCCCGCAGGCTTTGCAGGTCGGAGGTTTCGAGCACGCGCAGGGCGTCGGGGCAGCATTTTTCCACACGCCAGCCGAACTGTTCTTCCATCATGAAACGGTCGAACAACACGATATCCGGCGCCAGTTCACGGATAAAGTCGTCGAAGCTGCTGTTATTCAGCTCAATCGCGCATTCGGCGATGCCCAGTGCGGGCAAATCGGCCTTGTGCTCACCGATGGTCGCCGGGCTGCTGAAGGTAATGTCCCAACCTTGCGCCAGAAAACTCTCGAGAATCTGCATCATATGCCCACCCGCCGCCGAGGAACGCGGCTCCGGCCAGACATAACCAATGACCAGGACGTGGGTGGCGGGCTGATTCATCGACAACGGGTTCCTTGAAGGGCAGGCGCAAAGCGCGCAATTAAACCACAATCGGGTTGGATGACAATTTGCGTCTGGCGGTAGGTAGCCACGGCACTTTGTGGTTAACTTCGGCCTCTCGAATTGGTTTTATCAAAACCCAGCATAAGGATTCCATTCATGGCTCAAGTCACCCTTCGTGGTAACCCTGTCAAGGTTGAAGGCGAGTTGCCGAAAACCGGTTCCAGCGCTCCAGAGTTCAGCCTTGTCGCCGTCGACCTGTCTGAGTCGACCCTGGAAACGTTCGCCGGCAAGCGCAAAGTGCTGAACATCTTTCCGAGCGTCGACACCCCGACCTGCGCCACCTCGGTGCGCAAGTTCAACGCCCAGGCCAACGACCTGAGCAACACGGTGGTGCTGTGCATCTCCTCCGACCTGCCGTTCGCGCAGAAGCGTTTCTGCGGCACTGAAGGCCTGGACAACGTGCTGAGCCTGTCGGACTTCCGCAACGCCGACTTCGCGGTCGACTACGGTGTCTCCCTGGCTGACGGCCCGCTGCAAGGCCTGACCGCCCGCGCCGTGGTGGTGCTGGACGAAAACAACAACGTGCTGCACAGCGAGTTGGTCGCGGAAATCGGCCAAGAGCCGAACTACGAAGCAGCCCTGGCTGTCTTGAAGTAACCGTATCGCTCCATTACTGTCGTTTCGCAGTAACACGCTTGCTACATGATTGCGGCCTGGCCTAGTCCAGGCCGTTTTTATTTGCTTGTCAGACGCTTAGCGAAATAGCCATAGGACTAAGTCGCAAAAGTGAAAAGTTGTAAGCCCAAGGTAAATAGCCGGTAAAGGCGCTTTTCTTAAAGCGCTCCAGTGCTTATCTTTCAGCCTCCCGAAGAAGAAGCTCTCGCGCCCAATGGTTGATCACTCCATGCAATCCTCCCCCCGTAAATCCCGCCGCTGGCTGTTCGGCCTGCTTGTGCTGCTGGTTATCGCCGGCCTGTGCTGGAAATTCTGGCCCACTGGCGCTGCCCACAAAGACGCACCGGCCGGACACACCGGTAAAACCGGCATGGCGCGCCCGGGGTTCGGCGGTTCCACCGGCCCGATTCCGGTACGCGTGGCGCCGGCTGCGTTGGGTGACTTCCCGGTCTACTACAAGGCGTTAGGCACGGTGACGGCGCTCAACACCATCAATGTGCGCAGCCGGGTGGGCGGCGAGCTGGTGAAAATCGCCTTTGAAGAGGGGCAGATGGTCAAGGCCGGCGACCTGTTGGCCGAGATTGATCCGCGCAGTTATCAAAACGCCTTGCTGCAGGCCCAGGGCACGTTGATGCAGAACCAGGCCCAGTTGAAAAACGCCCAGGTCGATGTCGAGCGTTATCGCGGCCTCTACGCCCAGGACAGTATCGCCAAGCAGACCCTGGATACCGCCGAAGCGCTGGTGCTGCAATACCAGGGCACGGTCAAGACCAACCAGGGCGCGGTGGATGACGCCAAGCTCAACCTGGAATTCACCAAGATCCGCGCGCCGATCAGCGGCCGGGTCGGTTTGCGTCAGGTCGACGTGGGCAACCTGGTGGCGGCCAACGACACCACCTTCCTCGCCGTGATCACCCAGACCCAGCCGATCAGCGTGGCTTTCACTCTGCCGGAAAACACCCTGGAAACCGTGCTCACCCGCTACCACGCCGGCAACAAGCTGCCCGTGGAAGCCTGGGACCGCGGCGACGTGAAGCAACAGGCCACCGGCGTGCTGCAAAGCCTGGACAACCAGATCGACGTGACCACCGGCACCCTGAAATTCAAGGCGCGCTTCGATAACAAGGACCAGGCGCTGTTCCCCAACCAGTTCGTCAATGTGCACCTGCTTGCCGATACCCTGCATAACGTGGTGCTGGCGCCGTCGGCGGCGATCCAGTTCGGCAACACCGGCACCTTTGTCTATGTGCTCGACGGTGACAAGAAGGTCAAGGTCCAGCCACTGGTAGTCGGCGACACCGATGGCGAAAACACCGTGATCAAGCAAGGCCTGAAGGCCGGCGACCGCGTGGTGCTGGAGGGCACTGACCGCCTGAAGGACGGCAGCGAAATCGACGTGGTCAACGACAGCAGTGAAGTGCCGACCACGCCAACCGAACACCTGCAAGGCAAGCCGGCGGCTAAAGGGGAGACCGGCACCACCGCCGGCAAGGCGCAAAAGGTCGGTTCATGAACCTGTCGCGGCTGTTTATCCTGCGCCCGGTCGCCACCACGCTGAGCATGTTGGCGATTGTGTTGGCCGGCATCATCTCGTATCGCCTGCTGCCGGTGTCCGCCTTGCCCCAGGTGGACTACCCGACGATCCGCGTGATGACCCTGTACCCCGGCGCCAGCCCCGATGTGATGACCAGCGCGGTCACCGCGCCGCTGGAGCGCCAGTTCGGGCAAATGCCCGGCCTGACCCAGATGGCGTCCACCAGCTCCGGCGGCGCGTCGGTGCTGACCTTGCGGTTCAACCTCGACATCAATATGGATGTCGCCGAGCAACAGGTGCAGGCCGCGATCAACGCCGCCACCAATCTGCTGCCCAAGGATTTGCCGGCGCCGCCGGTGTACAACAAGGTCAACCCGGCCGATACCCCGGTGCTGACCCTGGCCATCACCTCCAAAACCATGCTGCTGCCCAAGCTCAATGACTTGGTGGATACGCGCATGGCGCAGAAAATTGCGCAGATCAGCGGTGTCGGCATGGTCAGCATTGCCGGTGGCCAGCGCCAGGCGGTGCGGATCAAGGTCAACCCCGAGGCCCTGGCGGCCAACGGCCTGAACCTTTCGGATGTGCGCACCCTGATCGCCGCCTCCAACGTCAACCAGCCCAAGGGCAACTTCGACGGCCCGACTCGTGTGTCGATGCTGGATGCCAACGACCAGTTGGTCTCGCCGCAGCAATATGCCGAACTGATCCTGGCTTACAACAATGGCGCGCCATTACGCCTGAAAGACGTGGCGGAGATCGTCGACGGCGCCGAAAACGAGCGCCTCGCCGCCTGGGCCAATGAAAACCAGGCCGTGCTGCTGAATATCCAGCGCCAGCCGGGCGCTAACGTGATTGAGGTGGTCGACCGTATCAAGGCGTTGCTGCCGAGCATCACCGACAACCTGCCGGCCGGCCTCGACGTGGCGGTGCTCACCGACCGCACCCAGACCATTCGCGCCTCGGTCACCGATGTGCAACACGAATTGCTGATCGCCATTGCCCTGGTGGTGATGGTGACGTTCCTGTTCCTGCGCCGGGTCAGCGCCACGATCATTCCGTCGATTGCCGTGCCGCTGTCGCTGGTCGGCACTTTTGGCGTGATGTACCTGGCCGGTTTCTCCATCAACAACCTGACGCTGATGGCCCTGACCATCGCTACGGGTTTTGTGGTCGACGATGCGATTGTGATGCTGGAGAACATCTCGCGTTACATCGAGGAAGGCGAGACGCCGATGGCGGCGGCGCTCAAGGGCGCCAGGCAGATTGGCTTTACCCTGATCTCCCTGACCCTGTCGCTGATTGCCGTATTGATCCCGCTGCTGTTCATGGCTGACGTGGTGGGGCGGTTGTTCCGCGAATTCGCCATCACCCTGGCGGTGGCGATCCTGATTTCCCTGGTGGTGTCCCTGACCCTCACGCCGATGATGTGCGCGCGGTTGCTCAAGCGCGAACCCAAGGAAGAGGAGCAAAGCCGTTTCTACAAAGCCAGCGGTGCCTGGATCGACTGGCTGATCGCGGCCTACGGGCGCAGATTGCAGTGGGTTCTCAAGCACCAGCCGCTGACGCTGCTGGTGGCTATCGCCACGCTGGGCCTGACGGTATTCCTGTACATGGTGGTGCCCAAGGGCTTTTTCCCGGTGCAGGACACCGGGGTGATCCAGGGTATTTCCGAGGCGCCGCAGTCGATTTCCTTTGCGGCGATGAGCCAGCGCCAGCAGGACCTGGCCAAGATCATCCTGGCCGACCCGGCGGTGCAGAGCCTGTCGTCTTATATCGGTGTGGATGGCGATAACGCCACGCTCAACAGCGGCCGCTTGCTGATCAACCTCAAGCCCCATGGCCAGCGTGACCTGAGTGCGGCCGAGGTGATCACCCGCCTGCAACCGGAAATCGACAAGCTGGTGGGCATTCGCCTGTTCATGCAGCCGGTGCAGGACCTGACCATCGAAGACCGCGTCAGCCGCACCCAGTACCAGTTCAGCCTGTCCTCGCCGGACGCCGACCTGCTGGCGCTGTGGAGCGACAAGCTGGTGCACACCCTGAGCCAGATGCCGGAACTCACCGACGTCGCCAGCGACCTGCAGGACAAAGGCCTGCAGGTGTACCTGGTGATCGACCGCGATGCGGCCTCACGCCTGGGTGTCAGCGTATCGACCATCACCGATGCACTGTACGACGCTTTCGGCCAGCGGCAGATTTCCACTATCTACACCCAGGCCAGCCAGTACCGCGTGGTCTTGCAGGCCCAATCCGGGGAAACCCTGGGGCCGGCGGCACTGAACCAGATCCACGTGAAAACCACCGACGGCGGCCAGGTGCGCCTGTCCAGCCTGGCCCATGTAGAGCAGCGCCAGGCGCAGTTGGCGATCGCGCATATCGGCCAGTTCCCGGCGGTGATGATGTCGTTCAACCTGGCGCCCGGCGTTGCGCTGGGCAAAGGCGTGGAGCTGATCAACCAGGCGCAGAAAGACATTGGCATGCCGGTGGGCGTGCAGACCCAGTTCCAGGGCGCGGCCCAGGCGTTCGAGGCGTCGCTGTCGAGCACCTTGTTGCTGATCCTGGCGGCGGTGGTGACCATGTACATCGTGCTTGGCGTGCTCTATGAGAGCTATATCCACCCGATCACCATTCTCTCGACCTTGCCGTCGGCGGCGGTCGGGGCCTTGCTGGCCTTGCTGCTGAGCGGCAATGACCTGGGGATGATCGCGATTATCGGCATCATCTTGCTGATCGGTATCGTGAAAAAGAACGCGATCATGATGATCGACTTCGCCCTCGACGCTGAACGCAACCAGGGCCTCGACCCACAGACCGCGATCTACCAGGCGGCGCTGTTGCGCTTCCGGCCGATCCTGATGACTACCCTGGCGGCCTTGTTCGGCGCCGTGCCGCTGATGCTCGCCACTGGTTCCGGTGCGGAGCTGCGCCAACCCCTGGGCCTGGTGATGGTCGGCGGTTTGTTGGTCAGCCAGGTGCTGACCCTGTTCACCACGCCGGTGATCTACCTGTATTTCGACCGCCTTGGCCGTCGCTGGCGCAAAGAGCCGCAAAGCCTGGAGCCGGTTGAGTCATGAACCTGTCCGGACCTTTTATTCGCCGGCCGGTAGCGACCCTGCTGCTGAGCCTGGCGATCATGTTGCTGGGCGGCGTCAGTTTCAACCTGTTGCCGGTGTCGCCGCTGCCGCAGATCGACTTCCCGGTGATCGTGGTGTCGGCCAGCCTGCCCGGTGCAAGCCCGGAGGTGATGGCGTCCACCGTGGCCACGCCGCTGGAGCGCTCGTTCGGCGCGATCGCCGGCATCACCACCATGAGCAGTTCGTCGAGCCAGGGCTCGACCCGAGTGATCCTGGCGTTCGACTCCGACCGTGATATCAACGGCGCGGCGCGCGAGGTGCAGGCGGCGATCAATGCCTCGCGCAACCTGCTGCCGAGCGGCATGCGCAGCATGCCCACCTACAAGAAAATCAACCCGTCCCAGGCGCCGATCATGGTGCTGTCGCTGACCTCTGACGTGTTGCAGAAGGGCCAGCTGTATGACTTGGCCTCGACCATTCTGTCGCAAAGCCTGTCCCAGGTGCCGGGCGTGGGCGAAGTGCAGATCGGCGGCAGCTCCTTGCCGGCGGTGCGCATTGAACTGGAGCCCAAGGCCCTCGACCAGTACGGCGTGGCCCTGGATGACGTGCGCAACACCATCGCCAATGCCAACCAGCGCCGACCCAAGGGCTCGGTGGAGGACAGCGAGCGCAACTGGCAGATCCAGGCCAATGACCAGCTGGAAAAAGCCAAGGACTACGAACCGCTGCTGATTCGTTACCAGGACGGCGCCGCGTTGCGTCTCAAGGACGTGGCGAAGATCACCGATGGCGTCGAAGACCGCTACAACAGTGGTTTCTTCAACAATGATTCGGCGGTGCTGCTGGTGATCAACCGCCAGTCCGGCGCCAACATCATCGAGACCGTCAGGCAGATCAAGGCGCAGTTGCCGGCGTTGCAGGCCGTGCTGCCGTCCAGCGTCAAGCTCAGCCTGGCGATGGACCGCTCGCCGGTGATCACCGCGACCCTGCACGAAGCCGAGATGACCCTGTTGATCGCGGTAGGGCTGGTGATCCTGGTGGTCTACCTGTTCCTCGGCAACTTCCGCGCCTCGCTGATTCCGACCCTGGCGGTGCCGGTGTCGCTGGTGGGCACCTTCGCGATCATGTACCTGTACGGTTTTTCGCTGAACAATTTCTCGTTGATGGCGCTGATCCTGGCGACCGGGCTGGTGGTGGACGACGCCATCGTGGTGCTGGAGAACATCTCCCGGCATATCGACGAAGGCGTGCCGCCGATGAAGGCGGCGTACCTGGGCGCCGAGGAAGTCGGCTTTACCTTGCTGTCGATGAACGTGTCGCTGGTGGCGGTGTTCCTGTCCATTCTGTTTATGGGCGGGATCGTCACCAACCTGTTCCGCGAGTTTTCGATCACCCTGTCGGCGGCGATCATCGTGTCGCTGATTGTCTCGCTGACCCTGACGCCGATGCTCTGCGCGCGCTGGCTCAAGCCGCATGTCAAAGGCCAGATGACCGGTTTGCAACGCTGGAGCCAGAAGGTCAACGACCGCATGGTCGCGGGTTATGCCACCAGCCTCGACTGGGTGCTGCGCCACCGTCGCCTGACGCTGCTCAGCCTGTTGCTGACCATTGGCGTCAACGTCGCGCTGTACGTCGTGGTGCCGAAGACCTTTATGCCGCAGCAGGACACCGGCCAGTTGATCGGCTTTGTGCGCGGCGATGACGGGCTGTCCTTCAGTGTGATGCAGCCGAAGATGGAAACCTTCCGCAAGGCCGTGCTCAACGACCCGGCGGTGCTCAGCGTGGCCGGCTTTATCGGCGGCAACAACGGCACCAATAACGCGGTGATGCTGGTACGCCTCAAGCCGATCAGCGAACGCAAGGTGTCCGCGCAAGCGGTGATCGAGCGCCTGCGCAAGGACGTGCCGCTGGTGCCGGGCGGGCGCCTGTTCCTGATGGCCGACCAGGACCTGCAATTTGGCGGCAGCCGCGACCAGACCAGCGCGCAGTATTCCTACATCCTGCAAAGTGGCGATCTGGCCGCCCTGCGCCTGTGGTACCCGAAAGTGGTGGCGGCGTTGCGCGAGCTGCCGGAGCTGACTGCCATCGACGCCCGCGAAGGCCGGGGCGCGGCCCAGGTCACGCTGATTGTCGACCGCGACCAGGCCAAGCGCCTGGGGATCGACATGGACATGGTCACCGCAGTGCTGAACAACGCCTACAGCCAGCGGCAGATTTCGACGATCTACGACAGCCTCAACCAGTACCAGGTGGTCATGGAGGTCAACCCCAAATACGCCCAGGACCCGATCACCCTCAACCAGATGCAGGTGATCACCGCCGATGGCGCGCGGGTGCCGTTGTCGACCATCGCCCACTACGAGAACAGCCTGGCGGATGACCGCGTCAGCCATGAAGGCCAGTTCGCTTCGGAAAACATTGCCTTCGACATGTCGCCTGGGGTGACGGTGGAGCAGGGCACGGCCGCCATCGAGCGGGCGATTGCCAAGGTCGGCTTGCCCGAAGACGTGATCGCCAAGATGGCCGGCACCGCCGATGCCTTCGCCGCGACGCAGAAGGGCCAGCCGTTCATGATCCTCGGTGCGCTGGTGGCGGTGTACCTGGTGCTGGGGATTTTGTATGAAAGCTATATCCACCCGCTGACGATTCTCTCGACCTTGCCGTCGGCGGGGGTCGGCGCGATGCTCGCCATCTACCTCACGGGAGGCGAGTTCAGCCTGATCTCCTTGCTCGGGCTGTTCCTGCTGATCGGCGTGGTGAAAAAGAACGCGATCCTGATGATCGACCTGGCCTTGCAGCTGGAACGCAATGAAGGCCTGGGGCCGCTGGAGTCGATCCGCAGCGCCTGCCTGCTGCGGCTGCGGCCGATCCTGATGACCACATTGGCGGCGATCCTCGGCGCCTTGCCGCTGTTGCTCGGCACTGGCGATGGCGCGGAAATGCGCCACCCGCTGGGCCTGACCATCATTGGCGGCCTGGTGTTCAGCCAGGTCCTGACCCTTTACACCACCCCGGTGGTTTACCTTTATCTCGACCGCGCGCGCCACCGCTTCAACGCCTGGCGCGGCGTGCGTACCGATGCTGCCCTGGACACCGCGCTATGACCGATTCAACCTTTGCCAAATTGGCCATGAGCATGCCACGTGGTTCGCGTGTCGCCAGCCTGCTGCTCTGCGGCGTGCTGCTCAGCGCCTGCGCCGTCGGCCCGGACTACCAGCGCCCGGAGGTCGTCGAGCCGGCGCAATTCAAGCAAGCCCAGGGCTGGCGCCAGGCTACGCCCAGTGATTCGCTGGCCCGTGGCGCCTGGTGGGAGTTGTACGGCGACCGCCAGCTGAATGACCTGGTGCTGCGCCTGAACAACGCCAACCAGACCGTGGCCCAGGCCGAGGCGCGCTTCCGTCAGGCCCAGGCACTGGTGCGCAGCTCGCGCGGGGCGTTTTACCCCACCGTCGACCTGAGCGTCGGTAAAACCCGTGCCAGCCAGGGCACCGGCAGCAGCAGCGCGAGCCTCAGCAGTTCCAGCAGCGGCATTCGCGACACGCTCAACGCGCAATTGGGCGTGAGTTGGGAAGCGGACATCTGGGGCAAGCTGCGCCGTGGCCTGGAGGCCAACGAGGCCAGCGCCGAAGCCAGCTCGGCCGACTTGGCCGCGATGCGCCTGAGCCAGCAGTCGGAACTGGTGCAGAGCTACCTGCAATTGCGCGTCATGGACGAACAGACGCGCTTGTTGCAAGCCACGCTGGAGACCTATCAGCGCTCGCTGCAGATGACCGAAAACCAATACCGCGCGGGCGTTTCCGGCAAGGACGCGGTCGCCCAGGCGCAAACCCAGCTCAAGACCACCCAGGCCAGCCTGATCGACCTGATCTGGCAACGCGCCCAGCTGGAAAACGCGATTGCCGTGTTGATCGGCGAAGCACCGGCCAACTTCAACCTGGCGGTGAGCAAGGACATCCCGGCGCTGCCGCAGATTCCGGTCAGCCTGCCGTCGCAACTGCTTGAGCGCCGCCCGGATATTGCCTCGGCCGAGCGCTCGGTGATCGCGGCCAACGCGAATATCGGCGTGGCCAAGGCGGCCTATTACCCGGACCTGAGCTTGAGCCTGGCCGGTGGTTACTCCAGCAGCACCTATTCGGATTGGATCAGCTTGCCGAACCGGTTCTGGTCGGTGGGGCCGAAACTGGCCATGACCCTGTTTGACGGCGGCCAGCGCTCGGCCGAGGTCGACCGCACGGTGGCGTCCTATGATGAAACCGTGGCCAAGTACCGCCAGACCGTGCTCGACGGCTTCCGTGAAGTGGAAAACTACATGGTGCAATTGAAGGTGCTGGAAGACGAGGCGGTGGTCAGCAATGAAGCGCTGGATGCCGCGCGCGAATCCCTGCGCCTGACGCAGAACCAGTACAAGGCCGGGCTGATTGCTTACCTGGACGTGGTGCAAGTGCAGGCCACTGCGCTGAGTAACGAGCGCACGGTGTTGACCCTGCTGCAAACGCGGCTGGTAGCGAGTGTGCAACTGATCGCTGCACTGGGCGGTGGCTGGGATGGGCAGACGCCGATCGCCGAAAAGGACTGACGCCCCTGTTTTTCAAGCCTGACGCCAGTCAAGTGTGGGAGGGGGCTTGCCCCCGATAGCGGTCTTCCAGCCAAGCTTTCATTGGCTGAAACAGCGCAATCGGGGGCGAGCCCCCTCCCACTTTTTTATCAATTCGAGCCGGCTATTTGACGTCAAAAGGCCACTGATGGCCCTCTGATAATTAATCAAGTGCTCAAGAATTATTCTCGCTACAATCCGCCGCTTTGCCAGCCCTGACACGTGCCCAGCAGGCCCGTCGTTCACGAGAAGTCCCATGCTTATCGGTAGTTATTCCCCCTCCCTGGTCGTGATTTCGCTGTTTGTCGCGATCCTCGCTTCCTACACTGCGCTGGATCTTGCCGGCCGCCTCGCGACCGCCAAGGGCCGCGCCGTCTACCTGTGGATGGCCGGCGGGGCGTTGGCGATGGGGGTGGGCGTGTGGTCCATGCACTTTATCGGCATGTTGGCGCTGCGCCTGCCGTTTACCCTGGGTTTCGACCTGGGGATTACCGCGCTGTCACTGTTGATCGCCGTGTTATCCAGCGGCTTTGCGCTGTGGCTGGTCAGCCAGCCGCGTTTGCCGGCCTGGCAGCTGGCGTTCGGCGCACTGATCATGGGCGCCGGCATCGCCAGCATGCACTACACCGGCATGGCCGCGATGCGCATGACCCCAGGTATCGACTATGACCCGACGCTGTTTGGCGCCTCGTTGCTGATCGCGGTCGTGGCGTCCGGCGCGGCGCTGTGGATTGCGTTCAATTTACGCCGCAACACGCCCTACGTGCGCCTGGCGCGGGGCGGTGCGGCGGTGGTCATGGGCTTTGCGATTGTCGGCATGCACTACACCGGCATGGCGGCGGCGCAGTTTGCCGACGAGAGTTTCTGTGGCGCAGCGCTGGAAGGCCTGAGCGGTAAAGGCCTGGATAACCTGGTACTGGTCACCACCTTGGCCGTGCTGGCCATCGCCTTGCTGACGTCATTGCTCGACGCACGCCTGGAAGCGCGCACCGCCGTGCTCGCCAACTCCCTCAGCCAGGCCAACCAGGAGCTGACCCACCTGGCCCTGCACGACATGCTCACCGGCCTGCCGAATCGAACGTTGCTTGCCGATCGCATCCAGCAAGCCATGCAGGCCGTGACGGAGCAGGGCGGTTGCTTCGCCTTGATGTTCATCGACCTGGACGGCTTCAAACCGGTCAACGATGCCTTTGGCCATCATATGGGCGACCAGTTGCTGCGCGAAGTCGGCCTGCGCCTGCGCGAAGACCTGCGCAGCCATGACACCCTCGCGCGTATCGGCGGTGACGAGTTTGTCTTGCTGGTGCAACTGACCCAGCCGGATGACGCCCTTGGCCTTGCCGAGCGCCAGGTGATGCTGATCAACCGCGCGTTCCAGGTGGCCGAGCACGAGCTGAAAATCTCCGCCAGCGTGGGGATCGCCATGTTCCCCGGCAACGGCAACAGCCCGCAAGAATTGCTGATGAACGCCGATGCCGCGATGTACCACGCCAAGGGCGTGGGCAAGAACGGCTACAGCTTCTTTGATGCATCGATGAACACCAATGCGCGCAAGCAGTTGCAGTTGCTGCAGGACCTGCGCAATGCGCTTGAGCAGCGGCAATTTCGCCTCTACTACCAGCCCAAGTTCGACGCGCTCAGCGGTATACCGGTCGGTGCTGAGGCCCTGCTGCGCTGGGAGCATCCGTCACAGGGGCTGCTGTTGCCAGCCACCTTTATCGAGCTGGCGGAAAAGACCGGGTTGATTATTTCGATTGGCGAGTGGGTACTGGATGAAGCCTGCCGCCAGATGCGCCTGTGGTACGTGCAGGGTTATGAGGACTGGCGCATCGCGGTGAACCTGTCGGCGCTGCAGTTCTGCCACGCCGGGCTGGTCAAGAGTGTGGCCACCGCGCTTGAGCGTCACCAGTTGCCGGCCAACAGCCTGACCCTGGAAATCACTGAAACCACCGCCATGAGCGACGCCGACGCGAGCATGACGGTGTTGCAGCAGTTGTCGGACATGGGCGTCGACCTGTCCATCGATGACTTTGGCACCGGCTATTCCAGCCTGATGTACCTCAAGCGCTTGCCGGCCAATGAACTGAAGATCGACCGGGGTTTTGTGCGCGACCTGGAACACGACAGCGACGACGCGGCGATCGTCTCGGCCATTGTCGCCCTGGGCCAGGCCCTGGGGCTGCGGATCGTCGCCGAAGGCGTGGAGACCGACGTGCAGCAGACGTTCCTCACGCGGCTGGGATGTAATTCCCTGCAGGGCTACCTGCTCGGCCACCCGTTGCCGGCCGACGGTTTCATGGCCGATATCCAGCGCGCCGAAGAAGCGCTGGCGCCTGACAAAGGTCGTGGGTGACGGTTAGTATTGGATCCAACCACTGACATCAAGTTGGATGAGGAGACCGCACCCATGGACAAAGTTGTCATCATCACCGGGGGCAGCCGCGGGATTGGCGCCGAGACCGCATTGCTGGCCGCTCGCGAGGGCTACCGCATTTGCATCAACTACCACTGCGATGAACAAGCCGCCCATCGCGTACTTGAACAGGTCCGTGCCCTGGGCGCCCAGGCCATTGCCGTGCGCGCGGATGTCAGCATCGAAGACGAGGTGATCGCGCTGTTCCATCGCGTCGACGCCGAGCTGGGCCGCGTCACCGCATTGGTCAACAACGCCGGCACCGTGGCGCAAAAGTCGCGGGTCGATGAGATGTCTGAATTCCGTATCCTGAAAATCATCAAGACTAATGTGCTGGGGCCGATCCTGTGCGCCAAGCATGCGGTGCTGCGCATGTCGCCCAAGCATGGCGGGCAGGGCGGTAGTATCGTCAATGTGTCGTCGGTGGCGGCGCGTTTGGGCTCGCCGGGCGAATACGTCGATTACGCGGCCTCCAAGGGCGCAGTCGATACGTTCACCCTGGGCCTGTCCAAGGAAGTGGCGGGCGAGGGCATTCGCGTCAATGCGGTACGCCCCGGCTATATCTTCACCGACTTCCATGCCCTGAGCGGCGACCCGGACCGGGTCAGCAAGCTTGAGTCCGGGATCCCCATGGCCCGTGGCGGCCGCCCGGATGAAGTGGCGGAAGCGATCATCTGGTTGCTGTCGGACAAGGCTTCGTATACCACCGGGACCTTCCTGGATTTGGGCGGCGGCCGCTGATCAGGCGCAATCGGGGCGATGCTCAAAACGAGCGCACGATCCGCCCCAGCGTCTCCATGGCCTGTTCCGCGGCCTCGGTCCATGGGCTGCCGTAATTCAAGCGAATACAGTTCCTGAAGCGCCGGGTCGCGGAGAAAATCGGCCCCGGCGCGATGCTGATGCCCTGGGCCAGGGCCATCTGGAACAGCTTTAATGAGTCGGTCTGCTCGGGCAGTTCCAGCCACAGGAAATACCCGCCGGCCGGCTGACTGACGCGCGTCTGCGCCGGAAAGTAGCGCGCGATGGCGGCGAGCATGGCGCTTTGCTGTTCTTCCAGGGCATAGCGCAATTTACGCAGGTGGCGGTCATAGCCGCCGTGTTGCAGGTAATCGGCAATCGCCGCCTGGGCCGGCATCGACGGGCACAGTGAGGTCATCAGCTTCAAGCGTTCGACCTTCTGCGCATAGCGCCCGGCCGCCACCCAGCCCACGCGATAGCCGGGCGCCAGGCTCTTGGCAAAGGAGCCGCAGTGCATCACCAGGCCTTCGGTGTCGAAGGCCTTGGCCGGTTTTGGCGCGTGCTGCCCGTAGTACAACTCAGCGTACACATCGTCTTCGATCAGCGGCACTTGATGGCTGCGCAGCAGTTCCACCAGCGCCTGCTTGCTGGCTTCCGGCAGGGTTGCGCCCATGGGGTTCTGAAAGCTGGTCATGGTCCAGCAGGCTTTGATCGGGTAGCGCTCCAGCGTTTGCGCCAGGGCGTTGAGGTCGATGCCATCGCGCGGGTGCACCGGAATTTCCACCGCCTTGAGCTTCAGGCGTTCGAGCACTTGCAGGCAGGCGTAGAACGCCGGGGCTTCAATCGCCACCAGGTCGCCGGGTTCGGTGACGGCTTGCAGGCACAGGTTCAGCGCTTCCAGGGCGCCGTTGGTGATCAGCAGTTCTTCCATCGGCAGCATCAGGCCGCCGACCATGTAGCGCAGGGCAATTTGCCGACGCAGCTGCGGGTTGCCCGGTGACATGTCGGTGACCACCAGGCGTGGGTCCATCTCGCGGCTGGCGCTGGCCAGGGAGCGCGCCAGGCGCGGCAGCGGGAACAGCATCGGGCTGGGAAACGCCGAGCCGAACGGCACGGTGTTCG
The DNA here is from genome assembly GCF_049590575.1 of Pseudomonas sp. Lineage (GTDB taxonomy): Bacteria > Pseudomonadota > Gammaproteobacteria > Pseudomonadales > Pseudomonadaceae > Aquipseudomonas. The sequence continues at coordinate 6,433 of NZ_JBAWDE010000371.1, read as the reverse complement.
GGTCCTTGATCGAATCGAGCACCGAGAACACCAATTCGCTGACATCGACTTCGGTGGACTCATGCACATGTTCACTCACCACCGGCTCGGAGAACGGGCTGGGCGCATGGGTGTTGACGAAGTAGCCTGAGCGCGGTCGTGCACGGATCAGCCCGCGCCGCTCCAGCAGGTAGTAGGCCTGGAACACCGTGGAGGGGCTGACGCCGTAGGTCTGGCTGGCGTAACGCACCGAGGGCACACGCTGGCCGGGGCCGAGTACGCCGGAGCGGATCAGTTCTGCAATGTCGTCGGCGAATTTTTCGTAGCGTTTCATGGTGGCTCAGTACGGTCGGTCTTGTGGGATGACTTATCTATGCAACGGCGCTACAAAGCGGCTGTCGGCGGCGCTGTAGACCCAGGGTTCGTCCACATCCGTGACCTTGAAGCGCAGGGTCTGCGAGCTGCTCGCCGGTTTTTCAGCCAGCAGCGCCACCGACACCGGCACATCGCTGATTTCTCCCGGCGCCAGGCTGAATTCGGTCTTGCCCTGCAGCTGGAAGCCATCGGCCTCCACCAGTTCCAGGCGGTAATCCTGGCGCTGTTGGGTCTTGTTGATGACCTTCAAACTGTAGATATTTTCGATCTGGCCCAGGGCATTTTCGCGGAACAGGCCACGGTCCTTGGTCACGTCCAGCGACACCATCGGCCGCCCGACCAGGGCCACCACCAGCGCAACGATCATCACCAGCAGCACCGCACTGTAGCCGATCAGGCGTGGCCTGAGCAGGTGGGTTTTGCCGCCCTGCAGTTGGTGTTCGCTGGTGTAGCTCACCAGGCCAGGGGCGTAGCCCATCTTGTCCATGATCGAATCACAGGCGTCGATGCACGCCGCGCAGCCGATGCATTCCATTTGCAGGCCGTCGCGGATGTCGATGCCGGTGGGGCATACCTGCACGCACAGCTGGCAGTCGATGCAGTCGCCGAGGCCGACGTCGGCGGGCCTGGCCTCGCGTTTGCGCGGGCCACGGCGTTCGCCACGGGCGGCGTCATAGGCGATGGTCAGGGTATCTTTGTCGAACATCACGCTCTGGAAGCGTGCATACGGGCACATGTGCATGCACACCGCCTCGCGCAGCCAACCGGCGTTGAGGTAAGTGGCCGCGGTGAAAAACAGCACCCAGAACAGGCTCACGCCGCCCAGTTGCCAGCTCAGCAGTTCGCTGGCCAGGGGGCGAATCGGGGTGAAGTAGCCGACGAAAGTCAGCCCTGTGAGCACGCTGATGCCCAGCCACAAGGTATGTTTGGCCGAGCGCCGCGCCAGTTTATTCAGGCTCCAGGGCGCGGCGTGCAGCTTGATGCGCTGGTTGCGTTCGCCCTCGGTGACTTTTTCGCACCACATGAACAGCCAGGTAAACGAGCTTTGCGGGCAGGTGTAGCCGCACCATACGCGGCCGGCAAACACGGTGATGGCAAACAGGCCAAAGGCGCAGATGATCAGCAGGGCGGAGAGCAGGATGAAATCCTGCGGCCAGAAGGTGGCGCCGAAGATGTGGAATTTGCTTTCAGCCAAGTCCCACAGTACCGCCTGCCGCCCACCCCAGTTCAGCCACACAGTGCCGAAAAAGACCAGGAACAGCATACCGGCACCGCTCACGCGCAAGGTGCGGAACAGCCCGGTAAAACTGCGGGTATGGATCAGGTTGTCGCTGGATTTGGCCTTCACCGTCTTTGGGTGAATGACGGTTGGGATAATTTCGCTCATGGTCGTCCGCTCATCAGCCTCCATCAGGCTGATGAACTATGGGCGCCAGGCTGTTTGCATAACAGACTCAGGTAAGGCGTTAAAAAGCGGATCAGATGGGCAGGCCCGGCTGCTCTGCGACAAACCGCTGCACCCCGTGTGGCCTAGGGTGCAGCTGGGTTCGGCCGGTGCTGATACAGATCAATTAAATCGCCGAACCAGGCTCGGTGACCTTCTTGTGCTGGCGTCCATCGGTGGCGCCGGCCACTGTCAGTGCATCGGCTTCCTGCTCGGTAATGTAGATGCGCTCGGCATTCAGCTCCACATACGACATGGCCTTCGGAATATCCGTACTGACCGTCACTTCGGTCGCCGGCAGGCCTTGTTCTTCGCCGTTTTCGTTGAGCTTGAAGTAGCACGTCTGGTTTTCGATACGTACGGGCATGGTGATCTCCTTTTTTATCGACTATTTACTCTTAGGGTTGAGTCGGTTGCCGGACGTTCCAGGCAACTGACTGGCGGTCGACGCTGTCCATCCTCCACCCACAATTAAAAAGGAAAACATCATGGATGCCTGGTGGCACGAAGCGTGGCAAACCTTGCAAACCGAGTTCGCGGATATCGGTGATGCAAAGCAGCTGACCCAGATCACCGTGCGCCTGCTGATCGCCGCGATCCTGGGCGGCATTCTCGGGTTTGAGCGCGAGCACAAGGGCAAGGCGGCCGGGGTGCGTACCCACATGCTGGTAGCCTTGGGCGCTGCGCTGTTTGTGCTGGTGCCGCAGATGTCCGGCAACCAGGCGGACGCCATGAGCCGGGTGGTGCAGGGGGTGATCGCAGGGATCGGCTTTTTGGGCGCCGGCACCATCCTCAAGGGCAAGGACGATGAAGAGGGTCACGTCAAAGGGCTGACCACTGCTGCCGGCCTATGGATGACCGCCGCCATTGGTGTGGCGGCGGGATTGGGGCGGGAATCTACAGCGGTGCTCAGTACGTTGTTGGCGCTGGCGGTGTTCAGTGTGATGCCCAGGATTGTCAAGGCTTTCGAGAAGCGTGATTGAGCATCGGTCAAATCACCATGTCCTTTTCTTTCACATGGCCGAATACCTTCAAGACAAATGGCGGCTGCCCCGGGTTGCCGGAAATGGCCACGACGGTGGTGTTTTTTGCGTGGGAGTGATGCAACTGTATTTCGCCGCTGCTTCCGGAGAGCTGATTGACGAACAGCAGCGGTTTATTCAGTTGCTTACCAATACCCGTAAGATCCAGTTTGTCTTGATCGGTTGAGAAATTCCTGATTTCGCTGGGGTTGTCCTGAGTGGATTCAGCCATGTGGGTGAAACTGTAAGTCCTGACGTGCGGCTTGACGGTGGGATCATAGCGTTCATTGGTGACCCAATGATCGTCATGCGGGTATTGAAGCGACCCGATTGCCTCTTTCACCTGCGTGGCAACATCGCAAAGATGCTCACTCTTGATCTTCAGGCCATTCACATAGTTTTGAATGTTCGTCAGGGTGGGATCTTCTTTACGTGAGAAAGCGCGAACCATTGCAAAGCGACTTTCCGGCGAAGCTTTCATCAGGCTGGCCTTCAAGTTGAACATTTCCGAGTCCACGTGCTTGCGATAGGTATCTACGTTTTCGGTCTCAATCGGATTCACCATCGCGGCGATCGAGCCTTTATTCAGTTGTGCCTCGATTCTGGCAAAGGTCTCTGCGTTCGCGCTGGCGTTGGGGCCTTTCAACAATGCCTTGATGTTGTCTTTGGTTAACAGTGTGTCGAGCTTGTTGAGGCAGGCTTGTGAGTCTTCGGCGTCAGGCGCGCGCAGCATGCGTTCAATAGTCTTGTGGTTCAACTGAGCGCCCAGGTCGTCAATCTGTTGCTCAATCAATGACCGATTGGCGGGTGATGGCTTGAGTGTGTCCGGCATCTTGGCCCGCCGAGCCTGGTTCGGGCCTGACTCCAGTAGCGATTTCAAATCGTTCGCGTGCACCTGCGTAGCTGAAGCGGGGGCAGGCGGAAAATGCATACGGTTGACTGGGGATTCTGAAGGATGACGCGAAACAGAGTTGACGTTCGACATGTTCATTTCTCACAAAAGGATGTAATAACGCTTTGCCGAATGGGCTGTGATTTGAAGCTAGCGCAACACTAGTATGAGAACGATCAAGTGAGTTGGATCTAGGTTTTCCCTCTTAAGTAAGTGGGAAATTTCACCTATTACCTATTAACGTCCGCTTGCGGGTCGACGGTCAGCGTTGTACCGACGCTACCAGCGGACGCTGGACCTGTAATAACCGATCAGACAATCACCGGAGGCATCGTCGTCGGTGGCTCCTGCACCGGTGGCGGCTCGTTTTCCGGCGGTTCCTGCTCGGGAATAGGCTCGGGTTCGGTCGGCGGCAGGGTCGGGTTGTCGATGTTTGGATCAGGGGTTTCAGCGGGGATCGGGATATTCATCGGTATGGCCTCCTTTGTGCTTTGCTCTTACGGTGGACATCCACCGGGGCGAATTGATTCCCCGCCCAATGGCGGCACATTCACCTGAACTTTTCCCTGCGGCGCAGGCTCGGACCCTATACGGCCCTGCTCAGGGAGAGTGTCGCCGGCTCAGAATTCGGATCAAGCAAACAGCGTCCACAAGGCGTAAGGGGAAGATGCTCGATGACTGCTGAAACACAGGTTCCAGAAGACTCAATCTTGCCGCTGTCCCAGGCGTTGTTGCTGCCCAGGATTGCGATTGAAAGCACCACACCCGTGATCGACGGCGGCGAATTTGCCGTCAAGGCCGTGGTCGGCCAGCGGGTCAACGTCACCAGCAAGGTGTTCGCCGACGGCCATGACAAGCTCGCCGTGCTGATTCGCTGGCGCGCGTTGCATGAGGAAAGCTGGCACAGCGTGGTCATGGCTGATGTCGGCAATAATGGCTGGGAAGGCGCGTTTACGGTGACCGAACAGGGCCCTCACCAGTACTGCATCGAAGCCTGGATCGATGTGTTTGCCAGCTTTTGCTACGAGCTGCGTAAGAAACATGAGGCCGGGGTGCCGGTCAGCCTGGAGCTGCAGGAAGGTCGCAGCCTGGTGCTGCAAGCCGCCGAACGCAGCGACAACGAGCTGCGTGACCGCCTGATGCTGCTGCACCATGAACTCTCCGGCCTGCTGGAAACCGAGCAGGTCGCGCAATTTCTGCACGAAGACAGTGCACACCTGATGACCCAGGCCGACCATCGCGCCTACTTGAGCATCAGCCCCGCGTACCCGATCGATGTGGAACGCACCGCGGCGCAATTTGCCAGCTGGTACGAGCTGTTTCCCCGCTCGATCACCGATGATCCTGCGCGCCATGGCACCTTCAATGACGTGCACTCGCGGCTGTCGATGATCCATGACATGGGCTTTGACGTGCTGTACTTCCCGCCGATCCATCCGATCGGCCGCAGCCATCGCAAGGGCAAGAACAATTCCCTGACCGCTGGCCCGGATGACCCCGGCAGCCCGTACGCAATCGGCAGTGAAGACGGCGGCCACGACGCGATTCACCCGCAACTGGGCTCCCGCGATGACTTCCGGCGCCTGGTCAAGGCCGCCGCCGACCATGGCCTGGAAATCGCCCTGGATTTCGCGATCCAGTGCTCCCAGGACCACCCGTGGCTCAAACAGCATCCGGGCTGGTTCAACTGGCGCCCGGACGGCACGATCAAATACGCGGAAAACCCGCCGAAAAAATACCAGGACATCGTCAACGTCGACTTCTATGCAGCGGACGCGATCCCCAGCCTGTGGACCGAGTTGCGCGACGTGGTGGTCGGCTGGGTGGAAGAGGGCGTGAAGACTTTCCGTGTCGACAACCCGCACACCAAGCCGCTGCCGTTCTGGCAATGGCTGATCAGTGACGTGCGTTCAAAGTACCCCGAGGTGATTTTCCTCGCCGAAGCGTTTACCACGCCGGCCATGATGGCGCGCCTGGGCAAAGTCGGTTATTCCCAGAGCTACACGTATTTCACCTGGCGCAACACCAAGGCCGAGCTGGCCGAATATCTGACGCAGTTGAACCAGTCGCCGTGGCGCGAATGCTACCGGCCGAACTTCTTCGTCAACACACCGGACATCAACCCAGGCTTCCTGCACGAATCCGGCCGCCCAGGCTTCTTGATCCGCGCGGCGTTGGCCACCATGGGCTCAGGCCTGTGGGGCATGTACTCGGGCTTCGAGCTGTGCGAAGCGGCGCCGGTGCCGGGCAAAGAGGAATACCTGGACTCGGAGAAATACGAAATCCGCCCTCGGGATTACACCGCGCCCGGCAACATTATTGCCGAGATCGCCCAGCTCAACCGCATCCGCCGGCAGAACCCGGCGCTGCAGACGCACCTGGGGCTCAAGCTCTACAACGCCTGGAATGACAACATCCTGTATTTCGGCAAGCGCAGCGAGGATGGCGGCAACTTCATCCTGGTGGCGGTCAACCTCGATCCGTTCAACGCCCAAGAGGCGAATTTCGAGTTGCCTTTGTGGGAGTTGGGCTTGCCAGACGATGCCCAGGTGCAAGGCGAAGACTTGATGAACGGCCACCGCTGGACGTGGTACGGCAAGACCCAGTGGACCCGCCTGGACCCGCAGATGCCGTTTGGCATCTGGCGCATCACTGTTTCCTGAAGCTGATCTTCAATCCAAGTGAGATCAAATGTGGGAGCTGGCTTGCCTGCGATAGCGG
>NZ_JBAWDE010000370.1:0-4744 GCF_049590575.1 Pseudomonas sp. | reverse complement strand
GTACCAGGGCACGCTCACCTGGCAAGCCAAGCCGGTTGCGGCGCCAGCGGTGCTGCCGGAGGTCGCGGCGTTGCGCCAAAGCGACCCGGTCGGCCGCCAGGGCGATGCTGCGGATGACCCGGCGATCTGGATTCACCCTGAGCAACCTGCGAAAAGCCGCGTGCTCGGCACCAACAAAAAACAGGGCCTGCTCGCCTATGACCTCGACGGCAAGCTGCTGCAGGAGCTGGCGGTAGGGCGTCTCAACAACGTCGACGTACGCCCCCATTTCAAGCTCGGCCAGCACACGGTCGACCTGGCTGTGGCGAGCAACCGCGACCACAACAGCCTGAGCCTGTTCAGCATCGACCGTCAGACTGGCGAGCTGCGTGAGGCCGGCGAAGTGCCCACGCCACTCAAGGAAATCTACGGCATCTGCCTGTTCCAACCGGCCAGCGGTGAGCTCTACGCGATCGCCAACGGCAAGGACGGTACCTTTTTGCAATACCGCCTCAGCGCGCCGGACGGCCGCGTGCAGGGCGAGCTGGTGCGCCAGTTCAAGGTCGACAGCCAGCCCGAAGGCTGCGTCGCCGACGACCAGCGCCAGCGCCTGTTTATCGGCGAAGAGGACGTCGGCGTATGGGCCGTGGATGCGCGCGCCGATAAGCCGGCAACCCTGACCAGCGTGATCAAGGTCGGCGCGCAACTGCACGCGGATGTCGAGGGTCTGGCGTTGTACCAGAGCGATAAGCGCGACTACCTGGTGATCTCCAGCCAGGGCAACGACAGCTACCTGGTGCTGGATGCCGAGCCGCCGTTTGCCAGCCACGGCGCCTTTCGCGTCGGCCTGAACGCCGCCGCCGGTATCGACGGCGCCTCGGAAACCGATGGCCTGGAAGCGACCGCGATCAACCTCGGCGGGCCTTGGAGCCAGGGCATGCTGGTGGTGCAGGACGGGCGCAAGCGCATGCCCGAGCAAACCCAGAACTTCAAGTTCGTGCCCTGGGCCGACGTGACCCGCGCGCTGAAATTGCCCTGAGCCGTCATCACCCGGTCATTATTTTTTAATGCAATAGGAGTCAACCATGCACGCGACGATGGAACATATGACGATCTGGGGTTTGATCAGCGATGCCAGCCTGCTGGTCAAGGCGGTAATGCTCACCTTGCTGCTGGCTTCATTGCTGAGTTGGTACCTGATCATTCAGCGCAGCAGTGTGCTGCGGCGCCTGGAGCGCCAGTTGAACGGCTTTGTGCAACGCTTTCGCGCGGCGCCGGATTTGCAGGGGCTGTACCGCGAAACCGTGCAGGCGGGCGAGGGCGGCATTGCGCCGATCTTCATCGCCGGAGTGCAGGAATACCAGCACCTGCACAGCCATGATCCGGCGGTGCTGGAGGGTGTGGAGCGCGCGTTGCAGGTGGCGATCACCGAGCAGGAAATCGAGCTGGAAAAGGGCCTGCAGTTTCTCGCCACCGTGGGTTCGGTCAGCCCCTACATCGGGCTGTTCGGCACGGTGTGGGGCATCATGAATTCGTTTATCGGGCTGTCCCAGGTGCAACAGGCCACGCTGTCGACCGTCGCGCCGGGCATCGCCGAAGCCTTGATCGCCACGGCTATCGGCCTGTTTGCGGCGATCCCGGCGGTGATCGCCTATAACCGTTTTGCGGCCCGCGGCCAGACCTTGCTCACCCGCTATTACGCCTTTGGCAACGAGCTGCAAGTGCGCCTGCATCGTGCGCTGCGCGGTACCTCGATCAACCTGGCCGTGGCCGCCTGAGAGAGGAGAGAGCCGATGTTGACCAGGCCGCAACGCAAGCACGGGCCCAAGGCCGAGATGAACGTGGTGCCGTATATCGACGTGATGCTGGTGCTGCTGGTGATCTTTATGGTCACCGCGCCGATGCTGACCCAGGGCGTAAAAATCGAACTGCCGAAAGTCGCCGCCGAGGCGCTGGCCACGGATACGCGCCAGCAGATCCTCACGCTGTCGGTGAAGGCTGACGGCGGTTACTACTGGAACCTCGGCGGCGAACTCGACACTCAGCATCAGACCGACAGCGCGGTGACCCTGGATGAAATGGGCGCCAAGGTCATGCAAGTAGTGGCGGCGCGCAGCGACACCCAGGTGTACATCCGCGCCGACGATAACGCCGGGTACGGCCGCGTGGTGGCGGCAATGGCGGTGCTGCAGAAGGGTGGTGTCAGCAACCTGGGGCTGGTGACCGAGGCCCCGCAATGACGGCGATGATCATGCACAGTCCCACCCTGGCGATGGCGCCCCGGGATACCGGTGGGTGGTTGAGAAACAGCGTCGCCGCCAGCGTCGCGGTGGCGCTGCACGTTGGCGTATTGGCTACCTTGATGCTGGGCTGGTCGACGCACAAGCCTGTGGTTGAAGCGCCGCGGGTGATGCATACCCAGTTGGTGATGATGCCGCCAGTGCCAGTGCCTGCACCCGTGCCTATGCCTGAACCGCCGGCCATGGTGCCGCCGCCCGAGCCAGTCAGCGTTCCTGTGCCGGTGAAACCCACTGTCGACCCACAGGTCCAGGCGCAAAAGCTCGAGAAGGCTGCGTTGGCGCGCAAGCGGGTAGAGGAGAAGAAGGTCGAACAACAACGCTTGGCCAGCGAACAACGCAACCGTGAGCTGGAGCAACAACGCTTGGAACAACAACGCCTGGACCAGCAGCGCCTGGCCGCTGAAAAAGCGCGCGCAGCGGCACCCGCGCCAGCCCCGGCTTTCGACAGCCGCCAATATCAACCCTTGAGCAAGGAAGCACCCGACTATCCCGAGCGTGCGCTGGACAAGAACATCGAAGGCGACTGTTCAGTGGAATACACCGTCAACCCCCAAGGGCGCGTGGAAAACCCCAGGGTGCTGGACGGCTGCCACCCGCTGTTTATCCGGCCTTCATTGGCGGCGGCGAATACCTTTCGCTACCAGCCGAGGATCGTCGAAGGCAAGGCCGTCGCCGTGCCGGCAGTGCGCAATACCTTCCATTACCGGATCAAATAAGTGTTCCCAGTCAACAATGAACCAATGCGGGAGGGGGGCAAGTTCCCTCCCACATTGTTAACCAGCGTCAGGCGTTGGCCACGTTGTTCAGCTTGGAGCCCGCGACGAACCTCTGCAAATTCGCCAAAAACGTATCAGCAATTTCATGGCGACTATTCGTCGAAATCGCCGACGTATGCGGCGACAACCGCACACGCGGATGGCTATACAACGGGTGCCCATCCGGCAACGGTTCCGGCTCGGTCACATCCAGCGACGCCAGGCCAATCCGGCCGTTATCCAACGCTTCCAGCAAGGCCTGCTGATCGAGCAACCCGCCCCGCGCGATGTTGATCAGGTGCAGCCCCGGCTTGGCGCTGCCCAGTACATCACGGTTGATGATATGTCGCGTGGCCTCGGTCAGCGGCGCAGCCACCACCAAGTGATCGGCGCGGGCAAACAGGTCGTGGATATCCCGTGCACCTTCAACCCCGTCAACCCCGAATGGCGCCTGGCTCTGCCGTAAGGCCACGACCTTGATCCCCAGCGCCAGGGCCTTGTGCGCCAGGCTTTCGCCAATCGCGCCAAAGCCGAGGATGCCCAACGTGGTGCCCTTGAGCGGGCGCAAGGCGGTGAAATTCCACTGTGAATCCTTGACCCAGATCTCCGGCAAATGCTTGGACGCGGCAAAGATCGCCGCCAGTGCGAACTCGGCCAGGTTGTCGGCGGCGCTGCCCCGCGAGGTGGTCACCGGCGGGCCGTTGAACAGCCATTGCGGGTAGAAGTCGATGCCCGACGAGACCAGGTGCACCCACTGCGCAGCGTAAGGCCAACCCGGCGGCGGCGTGTCCGGCGCGGTGTAGCCGCGCACGTTGATCGGGCGCAGCAGCAGGATATTCGCCTGGGGCGGCAGGTCGCTCGGCACGCCCACGGGCACGCCGATCACCTGGGCGTCGGGGTGGAGGGCCGCGAGGCGCGCGCGGATCACGTCGTTGTAGTCTTCGTCCAGTTGGCTGGCAATAATCACCTGGCTCATGTGCGTTCCTTGTGGCGTTGGGCGAACACCGCTTTGCCGACACCTTGCAGCACGGCGTCGTTCTGCGGGGTGTGCACGCGACTGCAGAGCACGTCGCGGTAATGCCGTTGCAGCGGGCTATGGCGTGACAAACCGGGGTTACCGGAGGCCTCGATGGCCAGCTCCACGGCGCGGATCGCATTGTTGGTGACCAGGTACTTCAATTGCGCGGCATTCGCGGCCGGGGTCTGGCCCTCGGCGGCGGCGTCGAGCAGGCTGCGGTTGGCGAACAGCAGGGTGTCGATATGCCCGACGGTTTCCTGGAAGCGCGGCAAGGTCGACAGCGCCGCACCGAGGTTGGACGGCTTGCGCTCTTCCAGCCAATTCACCAGCCAGTCCCGCGCGGCCTGGGCGACAGCGTCGTAGACCGAGGACAGCAACACCGACATCCACAGGAAACCATCGCTATCCAGCTCCGGCTGCGGTGCGCTCCAGGGGCTCACGCTGACGGCGTGGTCGAGCGGCACCAGCACGTTGTCGAGCACGACTTCATGGCTGCAGGTGGCGCGCATGCCCAGGTGATCCCAGGTGTCGATGATGCTGACGCCAGGGCTGTCCTTGGGCACCAGCCAGGCGCCGACCAGCGGGTCGGCATCATCGCTGCGCGCCCACACGCTGAACCAGCTCAGGCCGTGGCTGCCGGTGGAGTAGATCTTGCGCCCGCTGATGCGCCAGCCTTCGGCGGTGCGTACGGC
>NZ_JBAWDE010000369.1:0-4187 GCF_049590575.1 Pseudomonas sp. | reverse complement strand
CTGAAGGACCGCTATCGCAGGCAAGCCAGCTCCCACACTGGTCTGCGTTTCAAATTGAATTACTTATCGCGAATCGAAAAATTCGCCATATGCTCCAAGCCCTTGATCAGCGCCGAGTGGTCCCAATTGCCGCCGCCAATCGCGGCGCAGGTGCTGAATACCTGCTGGGTGCCGGCGGTGTTCGGCAGGTTGATCCCCAGCTCCTTGGCCCCGGCCAGGGCCAGGTTGAGGTCCTTTTGGTGCAGGTTGATACGGAAGCCCGGGTCGAAGGTGCCCTTGATCATGCGTTCGCCGTGCACTTCGAGGATCTTCGACGAGGCAAAGCCGCCCATCAGCGCTTCACGCACTTTGGCCGGGTCGGCGCCGTTTTTCGAGGCAAACAACAGCGCCTCGGCCACCGCCTGGATGTTCAGCGCGACGATGATCTGGTTGGCGACCTTGGCGGTCTGGCCGTCGCCATTGCCGCCGACCAACGTGATGTTCTTGCCCATGCTCTGCAACAGCGGCAGCGCGCGTTCGAAAGTCTGCGCCTCGCCACCGACCATGATGCTCAAGGTGCCGGCCTTGGCGCCGACTTCACCACCGGACACCGGCGCGTCGAGGTACTGCGCGCCGGTCTGGTTGACCTTGGCGGCGAAGGCTTTGGTGGCGGTGGGCGAGATCGAGCTCATGTCGATCACCACTTTGTTCGGTGACAAGCCCGCCGCGACGCCGTCTTCGCGGAACAGCACGTCATCGACCTGCGGCGTGTCGGGCACCATCACGATGATGAACTCGGCTTCCTGAGCCACTTGCTGGGGGGTGGCCAGGGCCACGGCGCCGGCGTCGATCAGGGCCTGGGGGGCCTTGCCGTGGTGTTCAGACAGGAACAGTTGATGCCCGGCTTTCTGCAGGTTCGCCGCCATGGGCTGGCCCATGATGCCGGTGCCGATAAATCCGATTTTAGCCATGAAAGAATCCTCTTTTTATTAGATGGCGTTATGGCTTTTCAGCCAGCCAAGACCGGCTTCGGTGGTGGTCAACGGCTTGTACTCGCAGCCGACCCAACCCGTGTAACCGATGCGGTCCAGATGCTCGAACAGGAAGCGGTAGTTGATCTCACCGGTGCCCGGCTCGTTGCGCCCGGGGTTGTCCGCCAGCTGGATATGGTTGATCTGGTCCAGGTGCGTGGCCAGGGTGCGGGCCAGGTCGCCTTCCATGATTTGCATGTGATAGATGTCGTATTGCAGGAACAGGTTGGCGCTGCCCACTTGTTCGCGAATCGACAGGGCCTGGGCGGTGTTGTTCAGGTAGAAGCCCGGAATGTCGCGGGTGTTGATCATCTCCATGACCAGCTTGATGCCGACCGCTTGCAGCTTTTCAGCGGCGTACTGGAGGTTGGCGACGAAGGTTTTTTCCAGGGTCTCGTCGTCAACGCCTTGCGGGCGAATCCCCGCCAGGCAGTTGATCTGGGTATTGCCCAGCACCTGGGCGTAGGCGATGGCCAGCTTGACCCCCGCGCGGAATTCCTCGACCCGGTCCGGGTGGCACGCCAGGCCGCGCTCGCCCTTGGCCCAGTCGCCGGCCGGCAGGTTGAACAACACTTGAGTCAGGCCATGGGCGTCGAGTTGCGCCTTGATGTCAGCCGAGCTGAATTCATACGGGAACAGGTACTCGACCCCTTCGAAACCCGCAGCGGCGGCCGCTTTGAAACGGGCAAGAAAGTCCTGCTCGGTAAACAGCATGGACAGGTTGGCGGCAAAGCGCGGCATAGGGTTCTCCTTAATCGAGCAGGGAAATGGCAGTCGGCGCGTCGTTGCCGACCAGGGCCAGGTCTTCGAATTCGTTGACGGCGTTGATCTCGGTGCCCATGGAAATATTGGTCACCCGCTCCAGGATAATCTCTACGATCACCGGCACCTTGAATTCTTCGATCATTTCCTGGGCCTTGCGCAACGCCGGCTGGATCTGGCCCGGCTCGAATACGCGCAGGGCCTTGCAACCCAGGCCTTCGGCGACGGCGACGTGGTCGACACCATAGCCGTTGAGTTCCGGGGCATTGAGGTTGTCGAAAGACAGCTGCACGCAGTAGTCCATTTCGAAGCCGCGCTGGGCCTGGCGAATCAAGCCCAGGTAGGAGTTGTTCACCACCACGTGGATGTACGGCAGCTTGAACTGCGCGCCCACCGCAAGTTCCTCGATCATGAACTGGAAGTCATAGTCGCCTGACAGCGCGACCACTTTGCGGCTCGGGTCAGCCTTGACCACGCCGAGCGCCGCCGGAATGGTCCAGCCGAGCGGACCGGCCTGGCCGCAGTTGATCCAGTGACGCGGCTTGTAGACGTGCAGGAATTGCGCGCCGGCGATCTGCGACAGGCCGATGGTGCTGACGTAGCAGGTGTCTTTGCCGAACACCTGGTTCATCTCTTCGTACACCCGTTGCGGCTTGACCGGCACGTTGTCGAAGTGGGTCTTGCGGTGCAGGGTGGCCTTGCGCTGTTGGCAGTCATGCAGCCAGGCGCTGCGGTCCTTGAGCTTGCCGGCGGCTTTCCATTCGCGGGCGACTTCAATAAACATGGTCAGTGCAGAGCCGGCGTCCGAGACGATGCCCAGTTCCGGGGTGAAGACGCGACCAATCTGCGTCGGCTCAATGTCGACGTGAATGAATGTGCGGCCCTCGGTGTACACCTCCACCGAACCGGTGTGGCGGTTGGCCCAGCGGTTGCCGATGCCCAGCACCACATCCGATTTGAGCAGCGTCGCGTTGCCATAGCGGTGCGAGGTTTGCAGGCCGACCATGCCCACCATCAGCGGATGGTCGTCAGGGATGGTGCCCCAGCCCATCAGGGTCGGGATCACCGGGATACCGGTCAGCTCGGCGAACTCTACCAGCAGCTCGCTGGCATCGGCGTTGATCACGCCGCCACCGCTCACCAGCAATGGGCGTTCAGCCCGGTCGAGCAGGGCCAGGGCTTTTTCCACCTGGATGCGCGTGGCCAAGGGCTTGGCCAGCGGCAGCGGCTGGTAGGCGTCTATGTCGAATTCGATCTCGGCCATCTGCACGTCGAACGGCAGGTCGATCAGCACCGGGCCGGGGCGCCCGGAGCGCATTTCGTAGAAGGCTTTCTGGAACGCGTAGGGCACTTGGCCGGGTTCGAGCACGGTGGTCGCCCACTTGGTCACCGGCTTGACGATGCTGGTGATGTCCACGGCCTGGAAGTCTTCCTTGTGCATGCGTGCACGTGGCGCCTGGCCGGTGATGCAGAGGATTGGGATCGAGTCGGCCGAGGCGCTGTACAGGCCCGTGACCATGTCGGTGCCGGCCGGGCCCGAGGTGCCGATGCACACGCCGATATTGCCGGCCTTGGTGCGAGTGTAGCCCTCGGCCATGTGCGAGGCGCCTTCAACGTGGCGAGCAAGGACGTGATCGATACCACCCACTTTCTGCAAGGCCGAATACAGCGGGTTGATTGCGGCGCCTGGGATACCGAAAGCGGTGTCCACGCCTTCACGGCGCATCACCAGGACGGCGGCTTCGATTGCTCTCATTTTGCTCATGATTTTGGTGCCTCTTGCGTTTTGTAATTGTATACAAGTGGTGTCTGTTCAAAGTGTATTCACGGCGAGCGGCGCAGGTCAATCCATTTTATGCGCTGGCCTTTGCGTTCGTCGGAAGGCGTTTTTTCGACGTATGGCGAATTTGTTAGGAAATATTGTATACAAAAATTAAATTCATTGTGTTCTATTTGTTTGATCGAGCATCTGATCCAACAGACCTCCACCGCATTCCCAATAACAAAAGAAGGACGGCACCATGAGCGCTTTAACCTTGAAACTCGCCACCCAGCTAGCCAGCCAGGCCCTCACCGCAGGCCGCACGATTTCAGCGGCGCCGCTGACCATTGCGGTGCTCGACAGCGGCGGTCACTTGATCACCCTGCAGCGCGAAGACGGCGCCAGTCTGCTGCGCCCGCAAATCGCCATCGGCAAGGCCTGGGGCGCGATTGCATTGGGCAAGGGTTCACGCTTGCTGGCGCTGGACGCGCAGCAGCGGCCGGCGTTTATCGCCGCGTTGAACAGCCTGGGGCAGGGGAGCGTGGTGCCGGCACCGGGTGGGGTGCTGATCAGGAATCAGGAAGGAGCGGTGCTGGGGGCGATCGGCATCAGTGGGGATACCTCGGATATCGATGAGCAATGCGCGATTACGG
>NZ_JBAWDE010000368.1:0-1792 GCF_049590575.1 Pseudomonas sp. | reverse complement strand
GACCAGGGCCATGCGTCCCGCGAAGATCGGAAGATTGGTGAGCGCCTGCGCAAATGAACGAGCGAGCGCTGTCATGTCGAGATGCCGCTCAAAGAAGAAGACAATGTGGACCGCCAGGTTCGCGACCATGGCATCACCGACGTTGCAACGGATTTCGAGCCGTTCTTCGTGCAATGGTCTGATCACTTGAGTCGGCACGATGAGCTACTTTCGGCGGTTCAGTATCACGCGGCCGCCGAGTTTCGGGATATGGGCGACTCCCCGGAAATACGACTTCTCATCGGTGGCGGCGTCGGTCTGGATCCGGAAATTCCGCAGCACCGTCCGCATGACGACATCCATTTCGGCGATTGCGAAATCAGCGCCGATGCACCGCCGCGCTCCGCCACCGAACGGGAGCCAAGCTGATGACGGCGGCTTGGCGCCGCAGAAGCGATACGGGTCGAATCGTTCGGGGTGAGGAAAGATTTCCGGATCCTCGTGAAGATCGGCAATGCGCACGAGCAGTGTGCGCCCATGCGGGATCCGCCACTCGCCGAGGTCGAAGTTCTCCGAATTGACCCGGCGGCCAAACACATCGATGACGGTGCGCACCCGCAGCGACTCCAGAATTGTGGCCCGACGCAACGCGCCGCCACCCTCATCGACCTCTGTGACCAGCTCAGCCAGCACGTCCGGGTGGCGCCGCAACCGCTCAAACGTCCAGGCCAGTGCCGATGCGGTGGTTTCGTGACCCGCACAGACGAGTAGGGACAGTTCATCGCAGATGTCGCGGCGGGGTATCCCGGTTTCGTCGTCGTGCCAACTGCGCAGTAACAAGGCCAGGATGTCCGTCCGCTCGCCGAGACGCGGATCGGCATCCGCCCGATCGATCAGCGTGCACACGGTTTGGTCAAATGCCTTGCGCAACTGGTCCAGCTTGCCCCACGGGCTGTGACGTCCGATCCCGAAGCGCGGCCGCGGCAAAAATGCCAATAGCTGTCCCAGTCTCATATACGGCGGGAGGATCTCGCGGAGTGCCTCGAGTTCGGTCCCATCAGCGCTGAAGATGGTCTGCAAGATCACGTTCAATGTGATCCTGTTCATCGGTTCGAGAATTGGAAATTCCGTGTTCTCAGGCCAATTCGCGCTTTCACGCAATGTCTGGTCCTCGATCACCTTCTCGTAGTTTTTCAGGCTCTGACCGTGAAATGCGGGTGCGAGCAGCCGGCGCCGATCGCGATGCCGGCTGCCGTCAAGCCCAAAGGTCGAACCTTGCCCGAACCAATTGCTGAGATTCGGCTGCACGTTGATCAGCTGCTCGGAGCTTGCCGTACACACCAACCTCACTAGAGCCGGGTCAGAAACGACGACGGATCGACCAAAGAATGGGACGTTGATCTCGAAGATGTGTCCGTGCCGCTTGGTCCAATTCCGCATCGACTTGCGGCGAAAAAAAGCGAACTGAACACCCTGCACGAGCTTGGGTGATCGCACAGCCGGCGGGTTCGAT
Source organism: Pseudomonas sp. (assembly GCF_049590575.1). Lineage (GTDB taxonomy): Bacteria > Pseudomonadota > Gammaproteobacteria > Pseudomonadales > Pseudomonadaceae > Aquipseudomonas. Next base: position 300 of record NZ_JBAWDE010000368.1, on the reverse strand, counting down.
CTGTTCGCCGTCGCTGTTTCGCACGGATTGGCCATGGCCGTATCGGTCATGCGGTCCCCTAGCTGCGATGTCCCTTGGAATCTCGTGCCCGATGAGTGCGAGCGCGACGGCTCGCATCACCAGGCCGCGTGCCAAGGGAATCGTCGCTTCCGTGCGGCGTCACGAGCTCAGTAGTGCAGCACTGCAATCTCGCCCGGCCTCCGGCGCGGCAGTACTCAGATGCGGTCTTGAGATCCCGGATCTTGATGTCAGAAGGGCCAAAACACGTGCGGAATAGGCAAACTGCCGACTACTCCGCAC
>NZ_JBAWDE010000367.1:0-1712 GCF_049590575.1 Pseudomonas sp. | reverse complement strand
CCCTATACCTTCATCGTCCTGGCCCTGGTGATTTTCACCCTCGCCCCAGTAGCCATTCTTAACACCCCTACCGACATCTTCCCGAATATCAACATCCCGGTTGTGGCTGTCTCGTGGACTTATACGGGTATGAATCCCGAGAGTTAGAGGGGCGTCTTACCACGGTTTATGAAAAGATCCTGACCGCGCTGGTCGACAATATCGAACACATCGAATCAACCACTGTAAATGGAACGGTGGTCGTCAAAATCTTTCTGCAGCCCACGGCAAGTGTCGACCGCGCCAACGCACAGATTACCGCCGCCTCGCAGACCATTTTGCGTCAGTTGCCGCCTGGAACCTTGCCGCCGTTAATTGTTAACTACACCGCGTCCAGTGTGCCGATTCTCCAACTGGCCCTCTCCGGTCCGGGGCTCAGCGAGTCGGACCTGAATGATCTGGCACTGAACTTCCTGCGGGTACAACTGGTGACGGTTCCGGGCGCAGTGGTGCCATATCCTTACGGCGGAAAGCAGCGTGAAGTGATGGTCAATCTGGATTCGGGGCTCCTCCAATCCAAGGGACTGTCGCCGCAAGATATCGTGACTGCAGTCAACTCGCAAAATGTCATAGCGCCCTCGGGAACCGCCAAGATCGATCAATTCGAGTACGACATCGCCACCAACTCCGCTCCAAAAACAGTCGAGGAAATGAACACCCTACCGGTCAAAGTTGTAGGCAACTCGACCATCTACCTGCGAGACGTCTCGCACGTAAGCGATGGTTGGATTCCACAGACCAATATCGTTCGCCAGGATGGCCGGCGAGGCGTGCTCGAGACCGTCATCAAGGCGGGCGACTCGTCCACGCTCGACGTGGTTAAGGGCATTCGCGACATGCTCCCCCGCGTCGCACAGACGCTGCCTCCGCAACTCAAGATTCAGCTGCTGTCAGACCAATCCGTCTTCGTTCGCGCCGCCGTCAGCGGTGTAGTGCGGGAAGCCGGCATCGCGGCCGTGCTCACTGCTCTGATGATCCTGGTCTTCCTCGGAAGCTGGCGCAGCACGGTGATCATCGGGGTCTCCATACCACTGGCCATCCTGAGTTCGGTGATTGTCTTAGGCCTTCTGCATGAAACCATCAACCTGATGACGCTGGGTGGCTTGGCGCTGGCCGTTGGCATTCTGGTGGACGACGCCACTGTAACCATCGAAAACATCTCCCGTCACCTGGAGGAGGGCCAGCCCCTGGACCAGGGAATTCTCGAAGGCGCGGCGCAGATCGCCGTGCCCGCCTTGGTTTCCACGCTTTCCATCTGCATCGTCTTTCTTCCCATGTTCGCTTTGGGGGGCGTGGCGCACTATTTGTTTCAGCCGCTCGCCGAAGCGGTGATTTTCGCCATGCTGGCGTCCTACCTCCTGTCGCGAACTTTAGTTCCAACGCTCGCGATGTATCTCCTCAAATCCAGAGAAGAAAATGCCGCGCCCTCGCGCAATCCGTTTACCCGCGCACAGAAAGCATTCGACCGCGGGTTTGAAGCTTTTCGTCATGCCTACCAGCGGCTGCTGACAACGTTCGTTGGAAAGCGATTCCTTTTTGTCCCCGCTTTTCTCCTGGTCTGTCTTTCGGCTGCCGCGCTCATCCCGTGGCTTGGCCAGGACTTCTTCCCGGACACCGATAGTGGTCAATTCATCCTTCACATGCGCGCCAAGACCGGAACGCGGATCGAAGAC
>NZ_JBAWDE010000366.1:0-51327 GCF_049590575.1 Pseudomonas sp. | reverse complement strand
AGGGGGCTTGCCCCCGATGAGGCCCTGCGAACATCACAAGGTTCAAAGCGCCCGCGCAATAATCTCCTTCATGATCTCGTTGGTCCCCGCATAAATCCGCTGCACCCGCGCATCCGCCCAGGCCCGGGCAATCGGGTATTCCCACATGAAGCCGTAGCCGCCGTGCAGTTGCACGCACTCATCGAGCACCTTGCATTGCAGGTCCGTGGCCCAATACTTGGCCATCGCCGCCGTGGGCACGTCCAGCCTGCCCTCCAGATGCAGCGCCATGCACGTGTCGACAAACACGCGGCCGATCTGAATCTCGGTGGCCATCTCCGCCAGCTTGAAACGGGTGTTCTGGAAATCGGCAATCGCCTTGCCGAACGCCTTGCGCTCGCGGGTATATTCCAGGGTCCACTGCAACGCCGCCTCGGCTGACGACAGCGCACCAATCGCTACGGTCAGGCGCTCCTGGGGCAATTCCTGCATCAAGTACGCGAAGCCCATGCCGGCCTGGCCCAGCAGGTTTTCCTTGGGCACGCGCACGTCCTGGAAGAACAGCTCCGAAGTGTCCTGGGCCTTCATGCCGACCTTCTCCAGACGCTTGCCCTTGGCAAAGCCCGGCGTGTCGGCCTCCACCAGGAACAGGCTGGTGCCCTTGGCGCCGGCCTTGGGGTCGGTCTTGGCGACCACGATCACCAGCTCGGCGAGGTAGCCATTGGTGATAAAGGTCTTGGAGCCATTGATCACGTACTCATCGCCGTCCAGCACCGCCGTGGTCTTGACCCCTTGCAGGTCGGACCCGGCCCCCGGCTCGGTCATGGCAATGGCCGTGACCATTTCGCCGGAGATCAATTTGGGCAGGTACTTGTGCTTCAGCGTCTCACTGCCGTAATGCAGGATGTACGGCGCAACGATGTCCGAATGCAGGGAAAAACCGATGCCCGTCAGCCCCAGGCGGCTGATCTCCTCGATCACCACCGCGCTGTACAGAAAGTCCGCGCCCAGCCCGCCGTATTCCTCCGGCAGGTGGGAGCACAGCATCCCCGCCTCCCCCGCCTTGCTCCACAGAGCCCGGTCGATATAGCCCTGCTTCTCCCATTGCGCATGGAACGGCGCCGCGCCCTTTTCGAGGAAGGTCCGCACGCTGTCGCGGAAGAGTTCGTGCTCAGCGCCGAACAAGGTTCTGGGAATCATGGGTCACCTGCGTGGATTGTCGGACAAAGACGAGCCTACAGAGCCTATGCCGCAAGGGCATCACGGGACACTGGACACATGCGACAAAAAATAAGACGATCCAGCCGTCTGGTGACCACTTTCCCCTATAAGAATAAATGAAATTATGTCTAACCAAATCTCCACGCCGTTGCGGCGCGTCAGCATTTTGGCCATTGATCGGGTATTCGCGTCCACCCTCATGCAAGCCAAGGATTTCTTCCACCTCGCCAGCCTGCGTTACGGCAAACAGCAGGGCCTTGGCCTGACCCCGGCGTTCGAAACACGCCTGGTGAGCCCTGACGGGCAATCGGTGCGCAGCTTCAGTGACGTGATCATGCCGGTGGACGGCGGCCTCGAAGACGCCGACATCATCGTGCTGCCGGCCTTCTGGGATGACTTCGACGCCCTGTGCAGCCGCTACCCGCAAGTGCTGCCGTGGCTGCGCGAGCAACACGCCCGCGGCGCAGTACTCTGCGGAGAGGCCACCGGGGTGTTCTGGCTGGCCGAAGCCGGCTTGCTCGATGGCAAGGAGGCGACCACCTACTGGCGCTTCTTCACGGCCTTCAGCGAACGCTTCCCCAAGGTGCAGCTCAATCAGGACAAGCACCTCACCGACGCCGACAACCTGTATTGCGCCGGCGGCACCACCTCGGCGTGCGACCTTTACATCTACCTGATCGAGCGCTTCTGCGGCGCCAACATCGCCCAGGCCGTGGCCCGCGACATTCTGTATGAAGTGCAGCGTAGCTACGCGCCGGGGCGTATCGGTTTCGGCGGGCAGAAGCTGCACCAGGACGTGATCATCCTGCAGATCCAGCACTGGCTCGAAGAACACTTCGCCGACAAGTTCCGCTTCGAAGACGTCGCCCGGGAACACGGCATGAGCATCCGCAATTTCATGCGCCGCTTCCAGACCGCCACCGGCGACAAGCCGCTGCACTACCTGCAACGGCTGCGGATCGAGACGGCCAAGGGCCTGCTCTCAGGCAGCCGCAAGAGCATCAAGACCATCAGTTATGAGGTGGGTTACGACGATGCGAGTTTCTTTGCGCGGTTGTTCCGACAGCACACGGAGTTGTCGCCGAACCAGTATCGACAGCAGTTTCAGCAGGCCGCCTGAGTAAGGGGGTACACAAAGCAAATGTGGGAGGAGGCAAGCCCCCTCCCACATTTTTACTGTGTCGCTCTTAGGGCTTGTGCCCGCGCGACAGGAACTCGTGGGACTGCATTTCCAGCAGGCGGCTCAGCGTACGCTGGAATTCGAAGTTCAAGCGACCGCCGGTGTAGAGGTCCTTGAGTTCGACTTCCGCCGAGATGATCAGCTTGACGTTACGGTCGTAGAACTCGTCGACCATGTTGATAAACCGCCGCGCGATGTCATCGGTGGTCACGCCCATCTGCTCGACGCCGCTCAGGATCACCGCGTGGAAGATCTTGCCCAGCTCGATGTAGTCGTTCTGGCTGCGCGGGCCATCGCACAGCTGACGGAATTCAAACCAGGCCACGTCATCGCAGGTGCGCAGCGCGATGATTTCACGGTTTTCGATCATCAGCTTGTCGTTTTCCACCGCCTGGGTGCATTCCGGCGTGAGCGCGCGGAAGCTTTTCTTCAGGCTGTCATGCGCCGCTTCATTGAGCGGGAAGTGGAACAGCTCCGCTTGCTCAAGGTGACGCAGGCGGTAGTCGACGCCGCTGTCGACGTTGACGATCTCGGTGTTCTGCTTGATCAGCGCAATCGCCGGCAGGAAGCGCGCGCGTTGCAGGCCGTCCTTGTACAGGCCGTCAGGCACGATGTTCGACGTCGCGACCAGGGTCACGCCATTCTTGAACAGCTCTTCCATCAGGGTGCCGAGGATCATCGCGTCGGTGATATCGGACACGAAGAACTCATCGAAGCAGATCACGCGCGCTTCTTCGGAGAAACGCTTGGCGATGATGGTCAGCGGGTTTTTCTCGCCCGGCAGGGTCTTCATCTCTTCGTGCACGCGCTTCATGAAGCGGTGGAAGTGGGTGCGGACCTTTTCCTTGAACGGCAGCGCTTCGAAGAAGGTATCGACCAGGTAAGTCTTGCCGCGGCCGACGCCGCCCCAGAAGTACAGGCCTTTGACCGGGGTGTGGTCTTTCTTGCCAAACAGCTTGCTGAACATCCCTGGCTTGTTCTGCGAGGCCGCGACCAGGTCGTCGTACAGGCGCTGCAAATGACGCACCGCGTTTTCCTGGGCCGCGTCATGGAAGAATTCAGGGCGTTTCAGATCAGCTTGATATCGTTCTAGGGGCGTCATAATTTCGTTAGCAAGGCAACAAAAACGGGCCGTCACTGTAACGACGGCCCCGGATAATGGCAATCAACCCTTGGTCGGGTTAATCCTCGATTGGGGTCAACGCCACGCGCAAAGCGGCGATGGCTGCATCGCGGGAAGCTTCGTCGGCGAACTGCGGGCTGTCAGCGACGGCGGTGTGATTCAGCCATACGCTGAAGCTCAAACCTTCGACGCGAATTTCCATCGGCTTACCCGACTGCAGGAGCTTGGAAAAAGTACCTGCCATCTTCCCATCGGCAAAGTTGCGCGACAGCAACAGCTGCTCGCCATCGGCGGCCAACAGACGGAAGCGGAAGCTGCCGTCGTCTTCACGGAAGCTCACGAAACGTGCGGCTTTCGCGGCTTTTTTCTTGCTGGCAACCGGCGCGGCCGCCTGGTTGACGAACGAACGCAGGCCCACCGCCTCCCGCAGCTCGGCCAGGAACGGAGCGGCCACGGCGCGGGCTTTCTTGGCGCCGACCAGCAGCAGGTCTTCCATGTCCGACGGGCGTGACATCAGCTGGTGATAACGCTCGCGCGCCTCACCCAGCTGGCCGTCCAGCAGTTGGAACAGACGGTTCTTCGCTTCGCCCCAGCCCAGACCTTGCAACAGCTCGGCGTGGAACTCCTGTTCCTGGGCCTTGGTGGCAAACGCCTGGTACAGGGTGAACAGGTGCGAATTGTCCGGGTCCTTGGCTTCGCCGGGCGCGCGGGAGTCAGTGACGATCCGCGAGATCGCGTCTTTCATGTCCTTGGCGCTGGTGAACAACGGGATGGTGTTGTCGTAGCTCTTGGACATCTTGCGGCCGTCCAGGCCCGGCAAGGTGGCGACACTTTCTTCGATCAGCGCCTCGGGCATGGTGAAAAATTCTTTGCCGTTGCCGAACAGGTGGTTGAAGCGCTGGCCGATATCGCGGGCCATTTCCACGTGCTGGATCTGGTCACGACCGACCGGCACCTTGTGCGCGTTGAACATCAGGATGTCCGCCGCCATCAGCACCGGGTAGCTGTACAGGCCCATGGTGATGCCCGCGTCCGGGTCTTCGCCGGCTTCCACGTTTTTGTCCACGGAAGCCTTGTACGCATGGGCGCGGTTGAGCAGGCCCTTGGCAGCAACGCAGGTCAGCAGCCAGGTCAGCTCGGGGATTTCCGGGATATCGGACTGGCGATAGAACGTCACCCGGTTCACATCCAGGCCACCGGCCAGCCAGGTTGCGGCGATTTCCATACGCGAGCGCTGGATGCGCTGCGGGTCATCGCACTTGATCAAGGCGTGGTAGTCGGCCAGGAAGTAGAAGGAGTCGGCATTGGCGTCCTGGCTGGCAAGGATCGCCGGGCGAATCGCACCGGCGTAATTGCCCAGGTGCGGCGTGCCGGTGGTGGTGATGCCGGTGAGGATACGGGTACGAGTCGTCATGGGTAATCGCTTATCAGACTGCTATCAATTCGAGAGACGCGGCAGCACCAGATCCTTGAGATCGGTGAGCTTGCCGTGAAAAAAGTGTCCGCATTCTGCCACTTTCAGCAGCTCATGGGGGCGATTCAGGGCGGCGGACCAGTCGTAGACCACTTGAGGGTCGACCACTTCGTCGGTTTCCGGCTGGATCAGGGTCAGCGGGCAGCCTTGGGGCAGCACGTCGCTGTCGCGCAGGCGCATCACCGCAGCGGCCACCATAAACAGGTGCGCGAGTTTTTCGCCTTTGGCTTCCAGGCGCCCGCCGAGGCTGGCGGCCACGTAGCCGCCGAAGGAAAACCCGAGCAGGGTGATCGGCAGGTCCGGGTGTTTTTCGCGCAGCCAGGTGGCCGCCGCTTCGGCATCGTCGACTTCACCGGTGGCCATGTCGTGGGTGCCGGCGCTGGCACCGACGCCACGGTAATTGAAACGCAAAGTAATCAAACCGGCATCGCGCGCGGTGCGTTGCAGGGTCGAAACGACTTTATTGAGCATGGTCCCGCCCTGCACCGGGTTAGGGTGGCAGATCAGCGCCAGGCCACGTGGCTCGGGGTGATCCAGGTACAGGGCTTCCAATTGGCCTACCGGGCCATCGATCAAAACGGGGGTTTCACGCATGAGCAAGGAATGAACTCCGTGACCTCTCAAAGGGTCGACTCGTCTAGCTAAAAGTCTGTGCATGGCATCATTGCGAGCTTAATCGCGGTATACAGCGCAGGTCCGAGCCGTTAACGTAAAGCAAAGCCGTTTATAGAGGAAGGACTCGTGGAACACTCGCTCTTAGTTTGGTTGTTGCCGACTCTCGCCTTGGTTGCCGGTGTCGCCATTGGATTCCTGGTTGCCCGCCTGCTGCCGAATGCCGCGCCTAACCGCACGCAGCGTCAGTTGGATGACATCCAGGAACGTTTTGACAGTTATCAGAACGAAGTTGTTACCCACTTCAACAGCACCGCGACCCTGGTCAAAAAGCTTACCCAGAGCTACCAGGAAGTACAGGATCACCTCGCCGATGGCGCCAACCGCCTCGCCCTCGACGACATTACCCGCCAGCGTCTGCTGGCCGCGTTGCATTCCGATGCACCGCAAGCGCCACGGGAACGCCTGACCCCACCCCGGGAAAACCAGGAGCCGCCACGGGACTACGCGCCAAAAACGCCAAACGCCCCAGGCATGCTGGATGAGCATTACGGCTTGAAAAAGTAAGTTATTTTCAAGCACTAAAAAAGCCCGGCTGATCGATGATCAGCCGGGCTTTTTTGTGTGAGCTCAACCCATCAGACAACACCGATCAACTGTGGGAGCGGGCAAGCCCCCTCCCACATTGACCTGGTTTGACATCAGGAGACGGGCTGCTCCTGCAAAACCCCTCCGTCAATCCGCACATGCCGTTCATGGAAGCGCTTGAGGCTGCTGCGATGGCCGACGCTGACAATGCTCAACCCCGGCAACTCGTCGATCAGCGCCTGATACAAGCTCGCCTCATCCTCTTCATCCATCGCCGAGGTGGCTTCATCCATGTACAGCCACTGCGGCGCGAACAACAAGGCGCGCGCAAAGGCCAGGCGCTGCTGCTCACCCGGCGATAGCATGCGTTGCCAGTGGTTGGCCTCATCCAGGCGCGCAACCAGATGCGGCAGGCGGCAGGTTTCCAGGACCTGTGCATAACGTTCCGCCGTATAGGCGCTGTCGTCCTGTGGATAACTCAGCACCGCCTTCAACGTGCCGATCGGCAGATAAGGTTTCTGGGGCAGAAACAGATAGCGCGCCGCAGGCAAACGAATGCTGCCATGGCCCGCCGGCCACAGATGGCCCATTGCCCGCAGCAGCGTACTTTTGCCACTGCCGGAACGCCCGCTGAGCATCACGCGCTGGCCTGGCTCCACGCTCATGTCGGCATCGGTGAGCAAATGGCGACCATCGGCCAGGTCCATGCCCAAACCCTGCACCACCAGGCGCTCGCCTTCCGGGCGCACATCAATGGCCGGCACACGTTGCTCGTTATCACGCATGGCCTGATGAAAGCTCAGCAAACGATCACTGGTGGCACGCCACGAAGCCAGCTCCGAGTACGCGCTGATAAACCAGCTGAAGTTCTCCTGCACGTTGCCGAACGCCGAGTTGATTTGCATCAGCTCGCCCAGCTCGATCTTGCCGGTGAAGTAACGCGGCGCAGCCACGATAAACGGGAAGATGATCGCAATCTGGCTGTAGCCGGCGGTGAAGAAGGTCAGGCGCTTGGACACTTTCATGATGTCCCAGAAGTTGTGCCAGACCTTGCCGAAACGTGCGCTCAAGCGCTGGTTTTCATTCGGCTCGCCGTTGTACAGGGCGATGCTCTCGGCGTTCTCGCGCACGCGCACCATGGAGAAACGCAGGTCTGCTTCGAAGCGTTGCTGTTGGTTGCTCAGGCCGATCAAGCGGCGGCCGATCAGGTGCGTCAGCCAACTGCCGACGGTGGCGTACAGTAAGGCGCACCAGAACATGTAGCCGGGAATGGTCACGCCGAACACTTCAATGCTGCCCGAAACGCCCCACAGGATGATCGAGAACGACACCAGGCTGACCACGTTGCGCAGCAGCCCCAGGCCCAGGCTCAAGGTGCTGGAGGTGAAGTTGTTGAGGTCTTCGGAAATCCGCTGGTCCGGGTTATCGGTGTAGCCGCCTTGCTCCAGCTGGTAGTAGTTCTTGTGCGCGAGCCAGCGTGCGAAGTGTTTTTCGGTGAGCCAGGCACGCCAGCGGATAGTCAGCATCTGGGTCAGGTACAGACGGTACACCGCGCCGAGAATCGCTACCGCCGCGATCCCGCCGAAATAGCCGATCAGTTGCCAGAAGGCCGCCGTGTCCTTCTTCTCCAGGGCGTTATAGAAATCCTTGTACCAGTGGTTGATCCACACCGAGATCGCCACGCTGAACAGCGACAACGCGACCACCGCCGCCAGCAACAGCCAGGCCTTGCCCTTCTCCTCACTGCGCCAATAGGGCGTGATCATCGCCCATGTACGGCGAAAGAAGTGCCCACTCACCGCGTCGTTGACCGCGGAGTACTCAGCGTTCTGATTCATCGTTCGGGCTCTGTAAGAAAATGTGACAGGCGTTTGAACCGATCATAGACGATCGGTTCACGGCTCCGTGCGGCCTGAAGCGGGTTGTTCAGTCAGCGTTCAGCGCGGGATCTGCGGTTGCACAGCCAGCCGCGCCGGACACCGGCGGCAGAACTGCATGCTTTTTCGCGGACGCCTAACCCAACGCTCCTACCTGAAGCTGGAACCGTTCCCACATGGGTTACCACCTAAAACGACACCCAACCGTGCTCCCCAAGTCGAGATAACCACCATGATACCCAGCACTGCGCTTTCTCCTCCCCAGCTTCCCGCCACTCATGGCCAGCCCGATGCGCAAAGTCCGAACACGAGCCTTAACCGCACCAGCTACTCCACCGGGCCGAAAGAGCAGCAGTTAGTCACAGAGATGAAGCCGGAGGCTTCGCGAAGTGGGGTTTATGTTGAAACCGCTGTTGACCCCGATCCCGGCAAACGTGTCGCAAACAGCGAGAAAACCCCGGTGCCGGTCAATGTGGGTCTGAACATCAACATAGACCCTGTGGCTAAAAAGATTTCCCAGGCATTCAACAGTGTGGAGCAGGAAGCGTCCCTGTTTCTCAAAGATAGATTTGCAAAAATGAAAGCCCAGGAAACAGACCCGGACAAGAAGCAGAAGTGGGACATCGACCCCGACAATACTTATCTCGTAACTTATGATTACAACAGCCAGGACAAAGAACCCTATCCGGCGAAAATCACGGAAAAAATCTCACTGACCCAGGCGCTGATCAAGAACGCACAGGACACGCCTCAAGGGAGTGGCTACAGCGTTGCCTTTTTTAATGGCGGCCCGAATGTAAAAGTCCAAGACCAACTGGAGACCCACAAACCCGGCATCTTCGATTTCTCGTCACGCTTCGACCCGCACAATCCGAGGGCTAACATCACCCATAGTTATCAAGGTATCTACAGCGAGTCGCCGGGTTCCCCCGCCTCTCTTTATAACGCCACCAATCAAAGCGCGCTGGCACCAGACGACTTCAAAAAACTGATCTGGAAAGCGGACTTTCAAAAGCCATACGAGTCGTTTCTGGATGAATTCTGGAACAGCCATCAGGAAAAATACGCCCCGCTGGCCAAAGCTGCATTTATCAAGTCCGCAATGGGGCAACATCAGGAAGGTAGCCTGAGCGCGGCCGGTAGAACGTTGGTGATGCGTGCGGCCGGGTTGCCAGGCAATCAGGATTCCTGGCCTGACATAAAGTTTGAAGACATACAAAAGAATTCCGCCAAAGACCCGAACATTGACGTTGGCCTGCTGAACATTGGCCAATATTCATCCACTGACCTCGTGTACATCACCGATAAAAGCGTAAAGTTGGATGCCCACGGCAATAAAATTCCGCCTCTTACGCTTCTTTACATACCGGGGAATTCTTCACCCATCCACAGTTTCAATAGCCCCGCAGAGATGAAGACGTGGATCGCGAAACAAATGGCTGATCCGGCAAAACAAACTGCAATGGCGTCACACTTCCAACTCAAGGACAAACCCAACGGCTGGGAGCGCGCTGGAATAGACGAGACGCTGGCCGGTCTCGGAGCATGGCCCGCTTGGCGCGAAACTCCGGGGTTGTATGGGAGCAAAGCCTTCAGCGGCAAGTGGGACCCTCAAGATTTCATCACCACCGAGCCCTACGACCGGCCGTTCGACGAAGTCTCGAAACGGCAGAAAGATCGCTCATACGCGGACGCGGCAATCAAAATAACCTCAGACCGAGATGTCACTAAAACGCACATCCTTGAAGGCCTGGAGAAGACAGCCAAAGCCGCGATGTTCTTAACACCACTGTCGCTCGTGGTGCCTGAAGTCGCAGCAGCGCTGGATCTTTTTTATTTGGCTGACGCGCTCACCACAGCCGGCATCGGCGTAGATGATGCCTTACGGGGCAAAGATAAGGGGACTGATCGAATCGTCTTCGGTTTGTTCAACGCGGCAACTGTGGTGGTGCCTCATGCCATATCAAAACTGCGGGGACGCGGCAGGTTCAAGCCAGGCGAAAGCCCAAGGCCAGCCCCCCGCACAGAGGAACCCGTACCGCTGGAAAAAGACAACGCCCCGATTCGAACCAAAACCAGTGGCCGCTTGAACGACCTTAAAGACCTCCTTGGTTCAAGCAACAGCATTCACGCGAAGTTCAAACCTTTCGCGAGCAAGTACAGAACAACGGGAGAGTTCCAACCCGACAGGTGGGGCGTCTACAAAATCAAGGGTGAGCCCTACGTAACGATCAAAGCCGATGGAAGTGGCGGAACCGCGCTGTATAAGGTGCGCCTGAACGCTAAGCAAAATATTGAACTGGTGAAACCTGGAGAGTTTGTTTCCAACAATGCGCCACAACTGCGAGAAGTTGGCAACGGCGAGTTCAGGGAAATCATCGACAACCACCTCTTTGCAAAAAGACTTAAAGGCACGTTAAAAAAAGGACCTCTACGCGACGCCTATGAAAAAGGGCTGGCCAGCGGAGATCCGACAAAAATCAAAGGCTACAAAAAAGGGTTGGCCTATGACCAAATCCAGGCTTTGATCATGCAACCTGAACGAACGCCAGAAGAAATAGGCACGTTGGTAGCAGTGTTAAAAAAGCAAGAAGTCACGTATAGCCTTGATCAGTTTCTAGCGTTCAAAGGCGATGTGGAGGCCGCCGGCGGGACGGCAGTTGGAATGCCACAAAGCTTTTACATCCATGAGATCTCTAAATTGAATGAAGGCGAATGTGCTGCGTTGGCCAACACTATGGCACTGGCCATCGAAAAGAACAGAGAGGGTGTGCTGATCGAAAACTTGTTCAAGTCAACTGCGCCCTCAAAAGACGCGGCCATCGTCGGATTCAGAAAAAACATGAAGAATCTGCAGAAGGCCACTGAATACCACTTTCATGGCAGCCAGCCTTCCAGGCAAGTCCCTTATACAGATATTGCGTCTGAGTTGGACAAGGCAGTGACGACCAAGATATTACGCATCAGGGATAACGGCCACGGCATCATTGCAGGAACCACTATAAAAAACGGTGAAAAGTCCTTCTTTCTTTATGACCCTAACTACGGGCTGGCGAGGTTCCCGTCGAAAGAATCAATGGAGAAAGGCTTGGACAGCCTATTGAGTAGCGGAAGCACTGCGGGCGCCCGCAGACCCATGGGTACGAACCCCGAGCTTCCCGAATACGACATAAGTGAGTTCAGCGAGCAGGACTTCATGCAGGTAGCGCAAGGCGTTGATCCCAACGAATTTTTTGACGCGCCCCTGTAACTCCCCCCGATAGCCGGCCGCGCCTCGGAAACTCCGTTTGGAAAACCGCAGGCGCGGCCAGCCGCTGATGCCATCGTCATCCGCTCGGCTGGTTCTGCGGTATTCAGCGCCGTACCGGACGCTTCTGCAACTTGCGCTGCAAGGTGCGGCGATGCATGCCCAGGGCGCGGGCGGTGGCGGAGATGTTGCCTTCGTGCTCGGTTAACACGCGTTGAATATGTTCCCACTGCAGGCGGTCCACCGACATCGGGTTTTCCGGCACCAGGGTGTCGAGGTCGGCGTGTTCGGAGAGCAAAGCAGCCAGCACGTCATCGGCGTCCGCCGGCTTGCACAGGTAGTTACAGGCGCCGCGCTTGATCGCCTCGACGGCAGTGGCAATGCTGGAGTAACCGGTGAGGATCACCACGCGCATTTCCGGGTCGAGCTCCAGCAGTTTTGGCAGCAACACCAGGCCGGAATCGCCGTCCATTTTCAGGTCGAGCGCGGCGTAGTCCGGCAGGTCGGCCTGGGCGATGGCCAGGCCTTCTTCGGCAGAGCCTGCAGTGCTCACGCGGAAACCACGACGGCTCATGGCGCGCGCCATCACGCGGGTAAAGGTGGCGTCGTCATCTACCAGCAGCAGGTGCGGCAGTTCTTCGCCTTCGACTTGGATTTCGTCACTCATCGATATCTCCTCGTGCGACACGGGGCAGGCGCAGCTCGGTGAGCGTGCCGCCTTCCTCATGACTATAGAGCTTCACTGAGCCGCCCGCGCGGGTCACGCTGGCCTTGCTCAAAAACAGGCCGAGGCCGAAGCCTTTGCCCTTGGTGGTAAAGAACGGTTTGCCGATCTGCTCGGCAATCGCCAGCGGCACGCCCGCGCCGTGGTCACGAATACTGATGGTGACGTTTTCCGCGTCCCAGTCCAATTGCACACCCAGCCCTTCGGGGCAGGCGTCGGCAGCGTTGTTCAGCAGGTTCAGCAGTGCCTGGGTCAGATCCGGCGGCGGCGCCATGCGCGGCACCGTACCCTGGCCGAGCAGGTTGAAGCGGTAACTGGCTTCGGGACGCATCAGGTGCCAGCGGTTCAGGGCTTCGTCAAGCCACTGGGTCACGTCCTGCATGTCCACGGCCAGGCGGCGATTGGCTTCGGCGGCGCGCACCAGTTGCTGCAAGGTCTGTTTGCATTGCTTGACCTGTTCCTGCAGCACGCTGAGGTCATCCTGCAGGGCCGGATCAGGATGGTCCTGGATCATTTCATTGAGCAGCACGCTCATGGTTGCCAGGGGGGTGCCCAGCTCATGGGCCGCGCCGGCAGCCTGGGTGGCAACGGCCAGCAATTGCTGGTCGCGCAGGCCTTCTTCGCGGCGAATGGCGCGCAGCTCTTCCTGGCGGCGCAGCTCTTCGGCCATTCGCGCAGCGAAGAAGGTGATCACGGCGGCGGACAGCGCAAAGCTCAGCCACATCCCGTAGATCTGCAGGTTTTCGCGAGCGATGGGGAAGGTTTGCAATGGATAGAAGCGTGCCAGCAACAGGGTGTACAGGGTCAGGGCGATGCCCGACAGCACCACCGAGTAGCGCCACGGCAAAGTCACCGCGGCGATGGTCAGCGGGACCAGATAATAAGAAACAAACGGGTTGGTGGAACCACCCGAGAAATACAGCAAGACGCTGTGGATAAACAGGTCGCAGGCCAATTGCAGGGCGTATTCGAGTTCGGTGACCGGCCAGGTAGTGCGCAACCGGATCGCGGTAAACACACACAGCACCGTAGAGAAACCGAGGGTCACGGCCAGTTGCAGCCAGGGCAACGGCAGCAGGTCGAACCAGTACGCAAGCCCGACGGAGCCGGCCTGTGCGGCCAGTACCAGGGTACGAATAAACGTCAGGCGCCAGAGGTTCTGGCGGGTGGCGGAAGTCAGTTTTACGGCGGCGAGCATGAGCTCTCCCGGTGAGCGCTGCAGGCGGATCGGCACGAGTATAAACGAAGCAAGGCCTCAGGCACGGAGACTGCGGCAAACGACCACAGCCCTACAGCCCCCAACCGAAAACCATCGCGACTGCATTCCGGGCGTGCAGGTAATAAAATTACACACACATGTAGAACTTTTCCAAACTCAAGATGAAACTTTTCTTACGAACTTAACCACCCATTGTAGGCGGTGACCGAACAAATTAAACTTAAATACGGATCTCCCCTATGAACATAAAACCTGCGCCTGCCCCTGTTGTAGAACTAACACGCACGACTGTACCGACTGTTAAAACTTCAATTGCCGTTATTCTTCCCGACACCAAGGAGGAGCGTAAAAACGCGCCGCAAAATTTTCCTTCCAACCCGCAATTCTCAGCGACCAGACAGACTCAACCTCATCCACTTTCCGTGACATCGGAACAGGAAAAAGAAAAGCTGCGAAACACCAACGGCCCTGATCAGAATGCTTTAATTGAAGACATTGCAAAAGACCCCAATCCTTTAATTGAAGATGTCGCAAAAGATCCAAACATCTTAATTAAAGATTTTGCAAAAAACCCCGTCCCTCTGGACAATCGTACTACTTACATCCATGTCATAAGGCAGCCCGAAGGTAAAGCAGTGGCTGAGCATTCAAAAGTGCCCGCCCCTGTAGACCTGGGAATAAATACTGCCATTGATGACCATGCGAAAAAGATTGTGCAGTCACTAAAAACTGTCAGTCAGGATGCTGTAGCGACCGTCCAAGATATGGTAAAGAAAAAGTGGGGCTCGACTGTCGATCCCGACAATACGTTTATCGTCACTTTCAAATACAACACCCATCAAGGCAAGCCGTACCCGGCAAAAATTGTCAGCAAGGTCAGTTTGACCCAGGCCTTCATTAAAAACTCACAAAATATCTTGGACAAAGAAAGAACTACCGTCCCTTATTACACGGGTGGCCCAGAGATCAAACTGGTCGACACGCTCGAGAAAGTAGTGCCCGGTACGTTTGATCTGAAAGATCGCATCTCCCCCGGAAATGAATCCGCCCATGTCACTCACACCTATCAGGGCGTCTACGCCAACGACCCCTCCAAACCGGCGACCTATGGTCCATCAACGCAACTGCCGTTTTCGGTAGACGACCTCAAAACAGAGATTTACTCGTCTGATTTCCAGCGGTCCCACACCGAATTTCTGAATGATTTCTGGGACAAAAACGATGCGCACTATCCGACCCTCGTCAAGGCTTCGCTCTTGAAAGCGGCGCACAGCCAGGCTCAGGAAGGTACGCTGCTCAATAAGGACAAACAGCTATTGTTTCGCGGCATGGGGCTTGATCCTGATCAGCCCGCGTGGGCTGACACAACGCTGGAAAGCCTGCAGCAGCCACCACGTCGCAATCCTGACGTGAGCATCGGACTGCTCACATTAGGGCGGTACCAATCAACTGACATTATGGTCATCACCGACAAAAAAGGTGAGGTCAAGGAGGGTAAGACCTTTCATCGAACGTTGCTTTACGTACCGGGCAATTCATCCCCGATACACACGTTCGACTCGCCAGAGCAAATGAAGGCGACCCTGGCATCCTGGGCCGCCGATCCGGTCAAACGCGAGGCCCTTCTACAACATTTCAACATGAATGAACGCACGGGCAGCGTATGGCATGCCGGTACTGGCGAAACACTGGAAGGGCTGGGCGCATGGCCTAAATCCGGCCGTCGTTACAAATGGGACCCTGCCGAAACGATTAGTGTAGTACAACAAGCGGACCCTTTTACCGAAGTACGCGAACGTCAGCGCACCCGTTCATACGCCGACTCCGACTTCCTTATTACCAGCAACAATGACGTCAACAAAGCATGGGTTGAAAAATACCTCAGCAAAGCGGCGATGGTCGCCATGCTTGTCACACCGTTGGCTTTCGTGGCGCCTGAAGTAGCAATTGCATTGGACGTGCTCGCTGTCGCCTCAGGTGCTGCCGAGGTCGGTATAGGTACGGATGATATTGCCCATGGCAAACCAGGTGGGGTGGGTAAAGTTATTTTCGGGGTGATCAATGCCGCGATACCCGCAGTGGTAAGAGGCATTGCAGCACGTAACGCTGCCGCAAAGCTTGGAGAGCGCTTGGAGTCGCTGCCACGAGCGGAACCGGAGCTACCGGCTACGCGAGGGTCGGGGCGAACGCCGCGTGTTCGAAAACTCAATACGAGCATCAATCGAAATGCACCCGCAAATGGCAAAAGCACGTTCCCGATCAAGCGTGAAATAGGCCCCAACGGCAAGAGCGTACTTGTGCCTGAAGGCATCGGGGGCGAAAACCCGCAGATTCTGAGAAGAGAGAAATATACGGATGTGGTCGTGGGAGACAAAGTCTACCGTTACGACCCTGCCAAGCCAGGTGTAATGACCGAAGTCGGACCAGCCGGTAATTCCGAGCCGCTGGAAGGGTTCGAGAACTCGTGTAGCGCGCCCGGAATTCGGCGCATCCGTGATACGAATGGCTTGTGCTACACCAAGTGGATTGAACCGGGCGGTACGCCGGTGTACCAGGAAGCCCAAGCGCTGGAGCACAGGCGATTGGTACCAAGCCCGAAGGTCAGTGGACAACCAAGAACCGTGGTTCATGACCACCGTCTATTCGAGGTTAACTCAAATGCTGGCGATCGCCTGTTTGAAGTACCAGCCCAATCTCCCATCACGTACCGAAGCAACGTCAGCGGCAGTCTTATCAATGAGCCTGACTTCGGCTTTGATGATATAGGGCTACCTCGCCCGGTAAATAACGACACCGTGGTCGTGAAACTTGATCAGATCAGTGACATCAGCAACGACCAACGAACAATCAGGGGCGTTAAGATTCAGTACAACGGCAAGGACTTCGTGATTGTCGAGGGCGACACCGGGGTGTTTTATCTTGCTGAACTCACGGGCAACAAACAACTCAACTTTCATCGCATCACGGCCAACAACCACACGCTTAGCAACCAGATGATAGAACTGCACGACCAATACAAAGATATGCATGGCTACGCCGCCACTGTCACCCCAAACAACGACATCGTCGTACTGCCGGGCCTGGATGATCTGTTGAACAGAATCATTGCCGGTAATCAGCTTTCGCCCGAGGAAGCGCAGCAGCTGACCAACGTGCTGACTGGCTTGAGCGACGAGAAAAAACGTGAGTTGCTGCTGAACATTTACGCCTGGGGTAAAAAAATCAATGTCCCCACTGCGCTAAAATCTATTGCGCTCGAACCCTTGAATATACCGACAACGGGCAACACATGGTCTCCAGCCGAGCGCAATGAGTTCTTCGCAAAACAATCACGCGCAGTGATAGACCGACAATTCGACGCGACGGGAATAAGATCAGCCAATCAACGCATCCCTTATGATCTCGCTGACGACGCCCGCAAGTTCAGTGCCGATGAAATAGTGACCTGGCTATACACTCGCACTGGTGCGCCCAACTACTCGGAAACCATCCTGAGAGTGGGCGCTGGAAACTGTGACCAGATGGCGCAGGTTGCTGTTGACACCATCAATCTCAGCGGTGGCGAGGCCAGAATTGCGCAGGTCAAAGGGCATACATTTGCCGTCGTAGGCGGGCCCAAAGGAGGACAGATCACTGCGGGTTTCAAGGGATCCGAATGGGCCGACGCCTGGGTGGTGGATCCATGGGCGGGAATCTCCTGCCCTGCCAGCAACTATCGCGCACAATTCGAGCAACGGATGAGGGAATGGAGCGCCAGCGGCAGGGAAATATTCATAAACGATGGGGCCACACCGCCCCAATGGTTCTGGAGTGACCCGATGAATCCCTTGTGGATAAACGCAACGACTCGCGGAAATGCGCAGGTATTCTGAGTCATGAGATTTTTTGCGTATCCATTAACCCGACAGCGCCCATGGCTGCGTCTACAGTCATACCGATTACGGACAACCTCAGGAGTTTCTATGTCACGTTTGATTCGCACCGCTGCCTGCATCACATTCGGCGCTGCAACACTCGTCAACCTTCCAGCTATGGCCGCCGATGAGCTGCATTACAACCAGATCTCCCTGCGTGCCGAAGTCAGCCAGGAAGTGGCGCGCGACAAGATGATCGTCACGCTCTATACCGAATCGCAAAATACCGACCCGGCCAAGCTCGCCGCCGAAATCACCACCACGATGAACAAGGCGCTTGGCGAGGCGCGTGAAGTCAAAGGCGTGACCCTGCGCCAGGGCGGCCGTAACAGTTACCCGATCTACGACAACAAGAACCACAAGATCACCGGCTGGCGTGAGCGCGCTGAGCTGCGCCTGGAAAGTGCGGATTTCCCGGCACTCTCCAAGCTCACCGGCGAGCTGCTGAACAGCTTGAAAATGGACAGCATGGAATTCGCCATCGCCGACAACACTCGCAAGTCCAGCGAAGACGCGCTGCTCAAGGATGCCGTAGCCGCCTTCAAGGCTCGCGCGCAACTGGCCACCGATGCACTGGGCGGCAAGGGCTACAAGATCGTCAACCTGAACTTCAACACCAACGGTTATCCGCAGCCCTACGCGCGTGGCGCCATGATGATGAAAGCAGCCGCCATGGACTCGGCACCGACACCTGAAGTCGAGGCCGGCACCAGCCAGGTCAACATGAGTGCCGATGGCGTGATTGAAGTGCAGATACAGTAACCCCTACCTGACAAACCTGAACGGCGGTAACCTCGGTGACCGCCGTTTTTTCGTTTGGGCAGGATTCGTCTGCCTGCATCTCAGGGGTCTCCATGGAAAGAATCACCTTAAAACCGCTGCTCGTCGCCGCCGGGCTCCTGGCCTTTATGCCCATGGCCCAGGCCGCCAGCACGCTGGTCTACTGCTCCGAAGCCAGCCCCGCCGGCTTCGACCCCAGCCAATACACCAGCGGTACCGATTTTGATGCCTCTGCTGAAACCGTGTTCAACCGCCTGACCCAGTTCAAGCGCGGCGGCACCGAGGTGGAACCGGGCCTGGCAACCCGCTGGGAGGTGTCCAAAGATGGCCTGACCTACACCTTCCACCTGCGCGACGGCGTCAAGTTCCACACCACCGATTTCTTCACGCCGACCCGTGATTTCAACGCAGATGATGTGCTGTTTACCTTCAACCGCCTGCTGGACGCCGAGAGCCCGTTCCGCAAAGCCTACCCTTCCGAGTCGCCGTACTTCACCGACATGGGCCTGAACACCACCATCAAGAGTCTCGACAAAATCGACGCACACACGCTGCGTTTCAATTTGAACAACGTCGATGCGTCGTTCGTGCAGAACCTGGCCATGAGCTTTGCCTCGGTGCAGTCCGCCGAATACGCCGACCAGCTCCTCAAGAAAGGCAAGGCCGAAGACATCAACCAGAAGCCGGTGGGCACCGGGCCGTTCGTGTTCAAGCGCTACCAGAAAGACTCGCAGATTCGCTACGTGGCCAATAAAGCGTATTGGAAGCCCGAGGACGTGAAGCTCGACAATCTGGTGTTCGCCATCACCCCGGACGCCGCGTCGCGCCTGCAGAAGCTCAAGGCCGGCGAATGCCAGGTCAGCGGTTACCCGCGCCCGGCCGATATCGAGGTGATGCAACAGGACCCCAACCTGCGCGTGCTGCAGCAAGCCGGGTTCAACCTGGGTTTCCTGGCCTACAACGTGACGCATCCGCCGCTGGACCAGCTCAAGGTGCGCCAGGCGCTGGACATGGCCATCGACAAGCCGGCGATCATCAAGGCGGTGTACCAGGGCGCCGGGCAATTGGCGCAGAACGCACTGCCACCCGCGCAGTGGTCTTATGACCCGAGCATCAAGGACGCGCCGCACGATCCGGCGAAGGCGCGGGCGCTACTAAAAGAAGCAGGGGTTGCACCAGGTACCACCATCAATTTGTGGGCGATGACGGTCCAGCGCGCGTCCAACCCGAACGCGCGGATGTCGGCTCAGATGATCCAGCAGGATTGGGAAAAAATCGGCATCAAGGCCAACATCGTCAGCTATGAGTGGGGCGAGTACATCAAGCGCGCTAAAAACGGCGAGCACGATGCGATGATTTATGGCTGGACTGGCGATAACGGCGACCCGGATAACTGGCTCGGCGTGCTCTACAGTTGTGCTGCGGTCAAAGGCAGTAACTACGCCAAATGGTGTAACCCAGGCTACGACAAGCTGGTCATGCAGGCCAAGCTCAGCAGCGACCGTGAGCAGCGCATCAGGTGGTATCAACAGGCGCAAAAAATACTTAAGGAACAAGTACCTATAACGCCTATTGCGAACTCGACGGTTTTCCAGCCGCTACGCAAGGAAGTCAAAGACTTCAAGATCAGCCCCTTTGGCCTGACGCCCTTCTACGGCGTGAGTCTGGATAAGTAACAGCAGCGCCCCAATCGAGTGCGCAAGACGCCTCGATTGGGCTTTTTTGGTGCCCCCTCTGCACCGAAAAAACCCTCTAAATAGTCCAAATTATGTATAAACTTTCATAATTGCGACATTCCTGTACGTTCGTACCACTGTTTCAGTCTTGTAACGGTTCAACATCTTGCAATGGGTATGGCGCCTGCATAAGTATCCGCAGGCCGACTCACGAGGTCGCCCTCACCACCAAAAATGACAACAAATCATGAGGCCAACATGCTTAAAAACGCAGTCCTTCCGTTATTAGTGAGCGCCGGCCTTATGGCCGCAGCCCCATTCGCCCATGCGGCGACTAACCTGGTGTTCTGCTCCGAAGGGAGCCCGGCTGGTTTTGATCCAGGCCAGTACACCACCGGAACAGACTTCGATGCCTCGGCCGAAACCATGTTCAACCGTCTGACCCAGTTCGAACGCGGCGGCACCGCTGTGATTCCTGGGCTCGCCACCACCTGGGACGTGTCCCCGGATGGCCTGACGTACACCTTCCACCTGCGCGACGGCGTCAAGTTTCACACCACCGCGTACTTCAAGCCGACCCGTACCTTTAATGCCGATGACGTGCTGTTCACGTTCAACCGCATGATCAACAAGGACGATCCGTTCCGCAAAGCCTACCCCACCGAGTTCCCGTACTTCACGGACATGGGGATGGACACCAACATCAAGAACATCGAGAAAGTCGATGACCACACCGTCAAGTTCACCCTTGGCACTGTGGACGCGGCCTTCATCCAGAACCTGGCGATGAGCTTTGCTTCGATCCAGTCCGCCGAATACGCGGCGCAACTGTTGAAGGAAGGCAAAGCCGCGGACATCAACCAGAAGCCGATCGGCACTGGCCCGTTCGTGTTCAAGAGCTACCAGAAAGACTCGAACATCCGTTACACCGGCAACAAGGACTACTGGAAACCTGAAGACGTGAAGATCGATAACCTGATCTTCGCCATCACCACCGACCCGTCGGTGCGTATCCAGAAGCTGAAGAAAAACGAATGCCAGGTCACCCTGTTCCCGCGTCCGGCCGACCTCAAGGCACTGGGCGAAGACAAGGACCTGAAACTGCCGCACCAGGCCGGTTTCAACCTGGGCTACATCGCTTACAACGTCATGGACAAGGTCAAGGGCAGCGACCAGCCAAACCCGCTGGCTGACATCCGCGTGCGTCAGGCACTGGACATGTCGGTGAACAAGCAGCAGATCATCGACTCCGTGTACCAGGGCGCCGGCCAGTTGGCCGTCAACGCCATGCCGCCGACCCAATGGTCCTACGACACCACCATCAAGGACGCCAAATACGACCCTGAGAAAGCCAAGGCGCTGCTCAAGGAAGCCGGCGTCAAGGAAGGCACCGAGATCGTGCTGTGGGCCATGCCGGTTCAGCGTCCGTACAACCCGAACGCCAAGCTGATGGCTGAAATGCTGCAGAACGACTGGTCCAAGATCGGCCTGAAGGTCAAGATCACCAGCTACGAATGGGGCGAGTACATCAAGCGCTCCAAAGGCGGCGAAAACCAGGCCATGATCATTGGCTGGAGCGGCGACAATGGTGACCCGGACAACTGGCTGAACGTGTTGTTCGGCTGCGACTCGCTGGCCGGTAACAACTTCTCCAAATGGTGCGACAAAAAATTCGACGGCATCGTGAAAGAAGCCAAGGCCACATCGGATGTCGCCAAACGCACCGAGCTGTACAAGCAGGCGCAACATATCCTCAAAGATGCAGTCCCGATGACACCTATCGCGCACTCGACGGTGTATCAACCCATGCGCAACACCGTGCAGGACTTCAAGATCAGCCCGTTTGGCTTGAACTCCTTCTACGGCGTGAGCGTAAGCGGCAAGTAAAGATCAGTAGCGGCGACGTTTCGTAACGTCGCCGTTATTGCATCTGCCTGGCCTCCAGGAAACAGGTCACATTTGCAGTCGCTGCGTCCTACAGCTACGGACTGCGAAATGTTGCTCTGTTGCCTACAAGGTCAATCCGTTTTGGCGCATTTACTGCCTGCTCCGCGACCCCTAACGTCGTAGGACAGCAGAAGCGCCACACAGGGAAAGGCACTTGCTATGCGTGGGATCAGTGATGTCTCCCCGGTCATGCGACCGGGGTGATTGCTTGCTGATGACAATTACAAACAAGGATCGGGATCGTCATGCGCCATACCACCGTTCTATCCGCAATTTTTGGCACCAGCCTGCTGGCTGTGGCCACGATGGGCCAGGCCGCCGACAAGAAGAGCCTGTTGTTCTGCTCTGAAGGCAGCCCGGCAGGGTTTGACACTGCGCAATACACCACCGCCACCGACAACGATGCGGCCGAGCCGCTGTACAACCGCCTGGTCGAGTTTGAAAAAGGCGCGACCAACGTGGTGCCTGCGCTGGCGACCAAGTGGGATATTTCCGAAGACGGCCTGACCTACACCTTTCACCTGCGTGAAGGGGTGAAATTCCACAGCAACAAGGAATTCAAGCCGACGCGCGATTTCAACGCCGACGACGTGCTGTTCACCTTCAACCGCATGCTTGACCCCGACCACCCGTTTCGCAAGGCCTACCCCACCGAGTTTCCGTACTTCAACGGGATGAGCCTGAACAAGAACATCGCCAAGGTCGAGAAGACCGGCCCCTACACCGTGGTGATGACCCTGAACTCGGTCGACGCCGCGTTCGTGCAGAACATCGCCATGAGCTTTGCCGCAATCCTCTCGGCCGAATACGCCGACCAGTTGCTCAAGGAAGGCAAGCCCAGCGACATCAACCAGAAGCCGATCGGCACTGGGCCGTTTGTGTTTCAGCGTTATCAGAAAGACTCGCAGATCCGCTATGTGGCCAACAAGCAGTACTGGGACCCGAGCAAGGTCAAGCTGGACCAACTGATCTTCGCCATCAACACCGACGCCTCGGTACGCGTGCAAAAGCTCAAGGCCGGCGAATGCCAGGTCACCCTGCACCCGCGCCCGGCCGACGTCGATGCACTCAAGGCCGACCCGAACCTGCAACTGCTGACCAAGCCCGGGTTCAACCTCGGCTATATCGCCTATAACGTGCGCCACAAGCCGTTCGACCAGCTCGAAGTGCGCCAGGCGCTGGACATGGCAGTGAACAAGCAGAGCATCCTGAATGCCGTGTACCAGGGCGCGGGGCAATTGGCGGTCAACGCCATGCCGCCAACGCAGTGGTCCTACGACGACACCATCAAGGACGCCGCCTACAATCCGGAAAAAGCCAAGGAACTGCTCAAGGCTGCCGGCGTGAAGGAAGGCACCGAAATCACCCTGTGGGCGATGCCGGTGCAACGGCCGTACAACCCCAACGCCAAGCTGATGGCCGAGATGCTGCAAAGCGACTGGGCCAAGATCGGCCTCAAGGTCAAGATCGTCAGCTACGAATGGGGCGAATACATCAAGCGCACCAAGAACGGTGAGCACGATATCAGCCTGATCGGCTGGACCGGCGACAACGGTGACCCGGACAACTGGCTGGGCACTCTGTACAGCTGCGACGCCATCGGCGGGAACAACTACTCGATGTGGTGTGACCCCGCGTACGACAAGCTGATCAAGCAAGCCAAGGTCGTCACCGACCGCGAACAAAGGACGGTTCTGTATAAACAGGCGCAGCAACTGCTCAAGCAGCAGGTGCCGATCACGCCAGTCGCCCACTCGACGGTCAACCAGCCGTTAAGCGCCAAAGTCGAAGGTTTCAAAGTGAGCCCCTTCGGCCGCAACGTGTTCTCGGGCGTCAGCATTACCCCATAAGAAAATAACCGGATTGCGCAGGGCGGCTCGCCGTCTTGCTGCAAACGTGCAGCCTTTTATTGGGATTTTTCCTACGGCAAACGTTTGCAGAGGCTTGAACGAGTTACACACCCAATAGCCGGATCACCAAAAAAGACCGGCATTAAAAAGAGAACCAAAGGAGCTTCAACCCATGAAACTGAGCAGCAAAGCGCTTCTGGCCCTGGCCATCAGCAGCATCACGGCCACCGCCTACGCTGAACCCGCCAGCCAGGAATTCGTTCCTACCACACTGGCCGGCACCAGCGCCCAAAGCGAGGCCAAAGGTTTTATCGATGGATTCAGCCTGGGCGGCACAACCCGTAACTGGTACTCCAGCGAAAATAGATTCCGTGGCCAGCGTTTCAGCTACGAGAAGCACAATCAAACGCGTACCGACGCCAACCGTACCAACTGGGTACAAGGCACCATCCTCAACGCTACCTCGGGCTTCACCCAGGGTACCGTTGGCGTGAGCACTGAAGTGGCGGTCTACAACGCGCTGGTCCTGGACCGCAGCAAGCGTGACATCAAGGGCGGCTCCAACCGGACCCTGGCTGACTCCGATGGCGATGCCGTAGGCCAGTGGAGCAAACTGGGCCTGGCCAACGTCAAGTTCCGTGTTTCGAACACCACCTTGACCGCCGGTCGTCAGAACTTCAGCAGCGGCATCGTCGACACCATCGGCAACCGTGCCCTGCCGTCGAGCTTCGAAGGTGTGAGTTTCAACAGCGAAGAGCTGAGCAACCTGTCGTTCCAGGGCGGCATCTTCGACCGCGTTTCACCACGTACCGAGCAGAGCCTGACCAAATTCGTGTCTGAGTACGGTAATGGCCAGGAGACCGACAAGGTCAAGACCCTGGGTCTCAACTACCAGCCGTTCGCTAGCCTGAAAACCAGCCTGTTCGCCGCCAACGTCGAAGACTTCTGGAACCAGTACTACTTCGGCGCCACCCACGAATTGGGCGATAGCCGGACCCTGGCACTGACCACCGGCCTGAACTACTACAAGACCACCGATACCGGCAGCAAGAAGATGGGCAACATCGACAACGATACCTACTCGTTGTCCCTGGGACTGACCCACCAGGCTCACAGCCTGACCTTCTCGTACCAGCAAGTGAACGGTAACGAGTACTTCGACTACCTGCACGAAACCAACGGCATCTACCTGGCCAACTCCCTGACGTCCGACTTCAACGCCCCGAACGAGAAGTCCTTCCAAGTCGCCTACGGCATCAACATGGCCGAATACGGCGTGCCTGGCTTGAAGTTCAACGTCTACTCGGCACGTGGCTGGGGCATCGACGGTACTCACTACACGGGCACCGCGTACGGCACCGCAGGGCGTTCGCGTAGCGACCTGCGCCTGATGGATGGCGAGAAACACCAGGAATACGGGGTTGGCGCGGCTTACGCCATTCAGAGCGGCCCGCTCAAGGCCACCACCATCCGTGGTACCTACGTAACTCACCGTGCGAGCGCCGAACAGCCTGACGGCAACATCAAAGAGTTCCGCCTGGTTACCACCGTTCCATTCAACATTCTTTAATTAGCACCAGGTAAACGCCGGGCTCAGGACGAGCCCGGCGTCTACGCTTGTCTGGTCCCATCGATTGCAGAGGCTCTGAATGAAAATGCTCCCGCTACAAGCCGCCATCGCTGCCGCCCTGTTGAGCGTGGCTGTCGGCATTTCGGCCAAACCGCTGGTGGTCTGCACCGAAGCCAGCCCGGAAGGTTTCGACCCGGTCCTGTACACCACGGCCGTCACCGCTGACGCCGCGGCTGAAACCATGTTCAACCGCCTGGTCGACTTCAAGCCCGGCACCACCGAAGTGATCCCCGCGCTGGCCAAAGACCTGCCCGAGATCAGCGCAGATGGCCTGACCTACACGTTCCACCTGCGTGACGACATCAAGTTCCACACCACCGACTACTTCAAACCCACGCGCAACCTGAATGCCGACGACGTACTTTGGAGCTTCCAGCGTCAGCTGGACCCGAATCACCCGTGGCATAAGAAGTCCAACGTGGGCTACCCATACTTTGAAAGCATGGGCTTCAAGGAACTGCTCAAAAGCGTGACCAAGACCGATGACCGCACCGTGGTCTTCACCCTGACCCGCCCTGAAGCACCGTTCCTGGCCGACCTGGCCATGGCGTTTTCCTCGATCCACTCCGCCGAATACGCCGACCAGTTGCTCAAGTCCGGCAAGACCGATGACCTGAATGCCAAGCCGATCGGCACCGGCCCGTTCATCTTCACCCGCTACGCCAAGGACGCCCAGGTGCGCTTCAAGGCCAACCCGGACTACTTCCGTGGCAAGCCGCCGGCTGACCCGCTGATCCTGGCGATCACCACCGATAACAACGTGCGCCTGCAAAAGCTCAAGGCCAACGAGTGCCAGATCGCGCTGTATCCGAAACCGGATGACGTGCCAAGCATGAAGGCCGACCCGAACCTGAAGGTCGCGGAACTGGCGGCGATGACCACCAGCTACACCGCCCTGAACACCACCCACAAGTACATGAGCGACGCGCGGGTGCGCCACGCGATCAACATCGCGTTCGACAAAAAAGGCTACAACGAGTCCCTGTACGGCAAAGGCAACGCGGTCGACGCCACCGGTCCTTACCCACCGACCCTGCTGGGCTTCAGCGACAAACTGAAAAACCCGCCGCGCGACCTCGACAAGGCCCGCGCCCTGCTCAAGGAAGCCGGTGTACCGGAAGGCACCGAGTTCACCCTGTTCACCCGTAACGGCGGCGGCCCGACCAACCCTAACCCGATGCTCGGCGCCCAGCGCATGCAGGCGGATTTGGCCCAGATTGGCCTGAAGGTCAACATCAAGGTCATGGAATGGGGCGAGATGCTCAAGCGCGCCAAAGCTGGCGAGCACGACATGGTGTCTGCCGGCTGGGCGGGCGACAACGGCGACCCGGATAACTTCCTCACGCCAAACCTGAGTTGCGATGCAGCCAAAAACGGCGAAAACTACGCCCGCTGGTGTAACAAAGAGTTTCAGGACTTGATCGACAAGGCGCGCGCCGACGCTGAACCCACCCAGCGCGCTGCACTCTATGAACAAGCACTGGACGTTTTCGCCAAGGACCAACCATGGATTCCCATGGCTTACCCGAAAATGTTCACCGCCATGCGCAAAAACGTCGAAGGCTTTACCCAAAGCCCTCTGACTACAAATAACTTTGCCACCACCCAGGTGAAGTAAATAAGAAAAACGCTCGGCGCCGTCGCTATTGACGGCGCCGAACCTGCCTAACCGGCTGATTGAGGTACACAACAAGATGTTTAGTTTTATTGCCCGCCGATTGGGGTTACTGATCCCCACTTTTTTCGGCATAACGTTGCTCACGTTTGCGTTGATTCGCATGATCCCTGGCGACCCTGTCGAAGTCATGATGGGCGAGCGGCGCGTCGACCCCGAGATGCACGCACAGGCAATGGAACGCCTTGGCCTTAACAAGCCTCTGTATGCGCAATACCTGGACTATGTGGGCAAGCTCGCCCAAGGCGACCTCGGCGAATCCTTGCGCACGCGTACCAGCGTGTGGACCGAATTCACCGCCCTGTTCCCCGCGACCCTGGAACTGTCCATGGCCGCCCTGTTGTTCGCCGGTATCCTGGGCCTGTTGGCCGGGGTAATTGCGGCACTCAAGCGAGGATCCCTGTTCGACCATGGGGTGATGGGCATCTCCCTGGCGGGATATTCGATGCCGATCTTCTGGTGGGGCCTGATCCTGATCATGTTCTTCTCGGTGAGCCTGGGCTGGACCCCGGTATCCGGGCGTATCGACCTGCTCTACGACATCGAGCCGCGCACCGGTTTCATGCTGATCGACACCCTGCTGGCTGACGAGCCGGACGCGTTCTTCGACGCCCTGCACCACCTGATCCTGCCGGCCATCGTGCTCGGCACCATCCCGCTGGCGGTGATTGCGCGGATGACCCGTTCGTCGATGCTCGAAGTCCTGCGTGAAGACTACATCCGCACCGCCAAGGCCAAAGGCCTGTCGCCGGCGCGCGTAGTGTTCGTGCACGGCCTGCGTAACGCGCTGATCCCGGTACTGACCGTGGTTGGCCTGCAAGTCGGCACCCTGCTGGCCGGTGCGGTACTGACCGAGACCATCTTCTCGTGGCCCGGCATCGGCAAATGGCTGATCGAAGCCATTGGCGCGCGGGACTACCCGGTGGTGCAAAACGGCATTCTGCTGATCGCCTGCCTGGTGATCCTGGTGAACTTCGTGGTGGATATCCTCTACGGCTTCGCCAACCCACGCATCCGTCACCAGCGCTGAGATCAAGACCATGACCACACCTACTCCAGTGTCAGCAGTCGATCAAAGCCTGCTGTACCCGTCCCCGTACAAAGAATTCTGGCAAGCCTTTTCCAAGAACAAAGGCGCGGTTGCCGGCCTGCTGTTCATGTTGCTGATCGTGTTCTGCGCGCTGTTCGCCCCTTGGGTCGCGCCGCATAACCCGAGCGAGCAATACCGCGACTTCCTGCTGACCCCGCCGTCGTGGCTCGAAGGCGGGCAGATCCAGTTCCTGCTCGGCACCGACGAACTGGGCCGTGATCTGCTGTCGCGCCTGATCCAGGGTTCGCGCCTGTCGTTGCTGATCGGCTTGTCGTCGGTGGTGATGTCGCTGATCCCGGGCATCCTGCTGGGTCTGTTCGCCGGGTTCTTCCCGCGCCTGCTTGGCCCGACCATCATGCGTTTGATGGACATCATGCTGGCCCTGCCGTCGCTGCTGCTGGCGGTTGCGATTGTCGCGATCCTCGGCCCTGGCCTGATCAACACCGTGATCGCCATCGCCATCGTCTCGCTGCCGTCCTATGTGCGCCTGACCCGCGCAGCGGTAATGGGCGAGCTGAACCGTGACTACGTGACCGCCGCCCGCCTCGCCGGCGCCGGCCTGCCACGCTTGATGTTCATCACCGTGCTGCCCAACTGCATGGCGCCGCTGATCGTCCAGGCGACCCTGAGTTTCTCTTCGGCGATCCTCGATGCCGCGGCCCTGGGCTTCCTCGGCCTTGGCGTACAACCGCCAACCCCTGAGTGGGGCACCATGCTGGCATCGGCCCGTGACTACATCGAACGCGCCTGGTGGGTGGTGAGCTTGCCTGGTTTGACCATTTTGCTCAGCGTGCTGGCAATCAACTTGATGGGTGACGGCCTGCGCGATGCGCTGGACCCGAAACTCAAGAACGCCGCCTGAGGAGATTCCCATGTCACTGTTAGAAATCAAGAATCTCAATGTCCGCTTCGGCGACAAGACCGCCGTGCCGGTGGTCGATGGCCTCGACATTTCCGTCGACAAAGGCGAAGTGCTGGCGATCGTTGGCGAGTCGGGTTCGGGTAAATCCGTGACCATGATGGCGCTGATGGGCCTGATCGAGCACCCCGGCATCGTCACCGCCGACGCGCTGAACTTCGACGGCAAGGACATGCTCAAGCTGAGCAACCGCCAGCGTCGCCAGATCGTCGGCAAAGACCTGGCGATGGTGTTCCAGGACCCGATGACCGCGCTGAACCCCAGCTACACCGTGGGTTTCCAGATCGAAGAAGTGTTGCGCCTGCACCTGAAAATGTCCGGCAAGCAAGCGCGCAAGCGTGCCATCGAACTGTTGGAAAAGGTCGAAATCCCGGGCGCAGCCAGCCGTATGGATGCTTACCCGCACCAGCTGTCCGGTGGTATGAGCCAACGTGTGGCCATCGCCATGGCCATTGCCGGCGAGCCGAAACTGCTGATCGCCGACGAACCGACCACGGCGTTGGACGTGACCATTCAGGCGCAGATCATGGACCTGCTGCTGGCCCTGCAGAAAGAGCAGAACATGGGCCTGGTGCTGATCACCCACGACCTCGCGGTCGTGGCGGAAACCGCCCAGCGCGTGTGCGTGATGTACGCAGGCCAGGCGGTGGAAGTCGGCCAGGTGCCGCAACTGTTCGACATTCCGGCGCACCCGTACAGCGAAGCGTTGCTCAAGGCGATCCCCGAGCACAGCCTGGGCGCCACGCGGCTGGCCACGTTGCCGGGCATCGTGCCCGGCCGCTATGACCGCCCGCAGGGTTGCCTGCTGTCGCCACGCTGCCCGTACGTGCAGGAAAGCTGCCGCCAGACCCGCCCGGGCCTGGACCCTAAATCCCACAGCCTTGCGCGCTGCTTCTACCCCTTGAACCAGGAGGTGGCGTAATGGCCGTCGTTCTTACCGCCCGCGACCTGACCCGTCACTACGAAGTGTCCCGTGGCCTGTTCAAGGGCCACGCCACCGTGCGCGCGCTCAATGGTGTGTCCTTCGAGCTGGAAGCCGGCAAAACCCTCGCCGTTGTCGGTGAGTCGGGTTGCGGCAAGTCCACCCTGGCCCGCGCGCTCACGCTGATTGAAGAGCCGTCGTCGGGTTCCTTGAAAATCGCCGGCCAGGAAGTCGCCGGCGCCGACAAGGCCCAGCGCAAGCAATTGCGCAAAGACGTGCAGATGGTGTTTCAGAGCCCGTACGCCTCGTTGAACCCGCGCCAGAAGGTCGGCGATCAACTCGGCGAGCCGCTGCTGATCAACACCAACCTGTCTGCCGCCGAGCGCCGTGAAAAGGTCCAGGCGATGATGAAGCAGGTGGGCCTGCGCCCCGAGCATTATCAGCGCTATCCGCACATGTTCTCCGGTGGCCAGCGCCAGCGGATCGCCCTGGCCCGCGCGATGATGCTGCAACCCAAAGTGCTGGTGGCGGACGAGCCCACCTCGGCGCTGGACGTGTCGATCCAGGCGCAGGTGCTCAACCTGTTCATGGACCTGCAGCAGGAGTTCAACACGGCCTACGTGTTCATCTCCCACAACCTGGCGGTGGTGCAGCACGTTGCCGACGACGTGATGGTGATGTACCTCGGCCGCCCGGTGGAAGTGGGCCCCAAGGACGATATCTACGCGCGCCCGCTGCACCCCTACACCCAGGCGCTGCTGTCGGCGACCCCGACCATCCACCCGGACCCGAACAAGCCGAAAATCAAGATTGTCGGTGAGTTGCCCAACCCGCTGAACCCGCCGTCCGGCTGCGCTTTCCACAAGCGCTGCCCGTACGCGACCGCGCGTTGCAGCAGCGAGGAGCCGCTGTTGCGGCCGCTGGATAACCGTCAGGTGGCCTGCCACTACGCGGAGCAGTTTGTGGCGTGAGCCCGCAATAAAAACGCCCTGGGTGCTGAGCCCAGGGCGTTGTCAGTGTTCTACAGCCCTTCCCATCAGGTTGCGCATCAGCCGGTTGGGAGGGGCTTTCTTTTTGCGTTTGAGCTACGTCTGGCTGTCGCCGTCATCATCGTCCGGGTCATCGCTGTCCGGTTCGTGGGTGGTCGAATCGTCATCGTCCTCGCTGCCACCTTGGCCCTGGTCGCCAGGCTCGGCCTCGGACTTGGCCAGTAGCAGAGCCGTATCGTGCGACGCCGAAAAACTCGCCTGACCGCCCTGCACCGGGGTATGCGCCCAGGCCGCCGACATTCCCAACGACATCAACACCATCACTTTTATCAACAGCACTACACGTTGAAAAATACTCATGGTCGATTTCCGTCCAGTCAGTAGATGAATCCGTACGACAGTGGTTTACCGTCGCCAGTCATTGAAGCTAGTTCTGATAGCGCGTTCGCGCCAGCTATCAGGTTTCACCGTCATCATAGGTTTCACTGTCTTCGCCGTCGTTATAGGGGTTTTCCGCATCCTCCTTCGGCGCAGGCTGGGCCTGGGGCTGCCAACTGCCGGAATTGACTTCGTTCTGCTTTTTCTTGGTGACCGGGCCGGTGTCTTTCCACTGGGGCGTGCCCGCGCCCGCCAGGGCAGGAAGGGCCGTCAGCCCCAGGGAGGCCAGCAACACCAGGGGGATGGCGCGTTGAGTATTTCGCACGATTGTCTCCTTTACAGTCAGTGGGTAAACGCTAGACCCGATACAGGGTTATCGCCAATCCCACGCTTGATGGAGATAAAAAAATGTGGGAGGGGGCAAGCCCCCTCCCACATTTTGTTTTGCGGCGCTCAGGAATTAGTGGTGTTCGCGGGTCGCGCGGAATTTCACGTCCGGCCAGCGCTCTTCCATTAGCGCCAGGTTGACCCGGGTCGGAGCCAGGTAAGTCAGGTGACCACCGCCGTCGATCGCGAGGTTTTCCACGGCCTTGTTGGAGAACTCTTCCAACTTCTTCTTATCGCTGCAATCGATCCAGCGCGCGGAGTACACGGTGATTGGCTCGTAGGAGCATTCGACCTTGTATTCCTCTTTCAGGCGGCTGGCGACCACATCGAACTGCAGCACACCGACGGCGCCGAGGATGATGTCGTTGCTGCGCTCGGGGAAGAACACCTGGGTGGCGCCCTCTTCCGCCAACTGCTGCAAACCCTGGCGCAGTTGCTTGGACTTGAGCGGGTCACGCAGGCGTACGCGGCGGAACAGTTCCGGGGCGAAGTGCGGGATGCCGGTGAAGCCCAGCGCTTCGCCTTCGGTGAAGGTGTCGCCGATCTGGATGGTGCCGTGGTTGTGCAGGCCGATGATGTCGCCGGCGTAGGCTTCTTCGAGCTGTTCACGCTCGGAGGAGAAGAACGTCAGGGCGTCGCCGATGCGCACGTCCTTGCCGGTACGCACGTGGCGCATCTTCATGCCTTTTTCGTAGCGGCCGGAGCAGATGCGCATAAAGGCGATACGGTCGCGGTGCTTGGGGTCCATGTTCGCCTGGATCTTGAACACGAAACCGCTGAATTTCTCTTCGACCGGCTCCACGGTGCGCTCGTTGGCAACGCGGGCCAGCGGCTTCGGCGCCCAGTCCACCACGGCGTCGAGCACATGGTCGACACCGAAGTTGCCCAGTGCGGTACCGAAGAACACCGGGGTCAGCTGGCCGTCGAGGAATTCCTGCTGGTTGAACGCGTGGCAGGCGCCCTGCACCAGTTCCAGCTGCTCGACAAAACGGTCGTACTCGTCACCCAGGTGGGCGCGGGCTTCATCCGAGTCGAGTTTTTCGATGACCTTGGTTTCGGTACGTTCGTGACCGTGGCCGGCGGTGTAGACAATGATGTAGTCGTCGGCCAGGTGGTACACGCCCTTGAAATCACGATAGCAACCGATCGGCCAGGTGATCGGCGCGGCCTTGATCTTGAGGACCGCTTCGATTTCATCGAGCAACTCGATCGGGTCGCGGATATCGCGGTCGAGTTTGTTGATGAAACTGACGATTGGCGTGTCACGCAGCCGGCACACGTCCATCAGCGCGATGGTACGCGGCTCAACGCCTTTACCGCCGTCGAGGACCATCAACGCCGAGTCCACCGCGGTCAGGGTGCGGTAGGTGTCTTCGGAGAAGTCTTCGTGGCCCGGGGTGTCGAGCAGGTTGACCATGTGCTCGCGATACGGGAACTGCATGACCGACGTGGTAATGGAAATACCCCGTTGTTTTTCCATTTCCATCCAGTCGGAGGTGGCATGGCGGTCGGATTTGCGTGATTTCACCGTGCCGGCCACAGCGATTGCCTTGCCCATCAGCAGGAGCTTCTCGGTGATGGTGGTTTTACCGGCATCGGGGTGGGAAATAATGGCGAAAGTGCGGCGTTTCGCGACTTCGGCGGCCTGGTGGGTCATGGGAAATCGCCTGGCAGGTGAGTCAAAAAAGGGCGGCGAGTATAGCGCAAACCCAGGGGGACGGACCACCGTTCACCCGATTGGGGGTGGCTAAATGCTGCCAAGTGTGGAACCTTTTAAAAGGTAGAGACGTCCACTCCCCTGCTACGGCACTCGGAACAGGGGCTGATAAATCAGCAAGTTAGCCTGACGAGGCTGCGCTCATGGCTCGGATACATACCGCATTGCCGGTATCGACGAGCTGCATTTCGCGACCACATTCAGAGGCAGCCAGCAATGGCATTGCCGCCGGAGAATGTGGACGCCGACAGAAGAAAAAAAGGAGTCCGCCTGTGGCTATTCGCTATGGCAAAGGGCTGATAGGAGGAGTGGTTGTCGTCGCTCTCCTGGCCCTGCTGATCCACTGGATCGGCATCAACACGATCGAACTGTACCGCGACGATTTGTTGTTTTACCTGCAAGCTCATTTGATCCTTGTTCTAGTCTCCATGCTGGCGGCCCTTGTTGTGGGCATCCCCGCCGGTATCCTGCTCAGCCGACCGAACATGGTCGGGCGCGCAGAACGCTTCATGCAGATCTTCAACATCGGCAACACCGTCCCTCCCCTGGCCGTACTGGCCATCGCCCTCGGCGTCCTCGGCATCGGCAGCGGCCCGGCGATCTTCGCCCTGTTCCTCGCCTCCTTGTTGCCCATCGTGCGCAACACCTACGAAGGCCTGAAAAACGTTCAAGGTTCCCTGAAAGAAGCCGCCACCGGCATCGGCATGACGCCGCGTCAGGTGCTGTTTCGCGTGGAGCTGCCGAATGCCGTGCCGATCATCATCGGCGGTGTGCGCGTGGCCCTGGCGATCAACGTCGGCACCGCACCGCTGGCGTTCCTGATTGGTGCCAACAGCCTGGGCAGCCTGATCTTCCCCGGCATCGCCCTGAACAATCAGCCGCAACTGTTGCTCGGCGCCGCGTGCACCGCGCTGCTGGCGTTGCTGCTTGACGGTCTGGTGACCATGGCCAGCCGCCTCTGGCTGGAACGCGGGTTGCGTCCGTCTTAAGGCTTGGCAAAGGAAATCACATGAAAAAACTGACGTTGATATTGAGCTGCGTCCTGCTGTTTGCAGGGGTTGCTCAAGCCGCTGAAAAACCGGTAATCCGCATCGGCGCCCGGGTGTTCACCGAACAGACCCTGCTTGCCGAAATCACCTCCCAGTACCTGCGCGCGAAGGGCTACGACACCCGCGTGACCGGCGGCCTGGGCAGCAACCTGGCGCGCAGCGCCCAGGAAAGCGGGCAACTGGATATGCTCTGGGAATACACCGGCGTGTCGCTGGTGGCCTATAACCATGTCGACGAGAAACTCGACAGCGAACAAACCTACGCCCGTGTGAAAGAACTCGACGCGAAAAAAGGCCTGGTCTGGCTGTCGCCGTCGAAATTCAGCAACACCTACGCGTTGGCGCTGCCCGACAAGGTGGCCAAGGAATTCCCGCAGATCAACAGCATCAGCGACCTGACCAAAGCCCTCGCCGAGGACAGCAAACAAAACCGTCTGGTGGCCCTGGATACCGAGTTCGCCAACCGCTCCGACGGCATGGGTGGCATGGTCAAGCTCTACGACATGAACCTGACCCGCAAAAATACCCGGCAGATGGACGCCGGCCTGGTCTACACCGCGCTGCGTAATGGCCAGGTGTTTGCCGGCTTGG
This sequence comes from Pseudomonas sp., assembly GCF_049590575.1. Taxonomy (GTDB): domain Bacteria; phylum Pseudomonadota; class Gammaproteobacteria; order Pseudomonadales; family Pseudomonadaceae; genus Aquipseudomonas. The sequence continues at coordinate 16,569 of NZ_JBAWDE010000366.1, read as the reverse complement.
TCTACACCACCGACGGTCGCCTGAACGCCTTCAAACTGAAGCTGCTGGAAGACGACAAGCACTACTTCCCGGACTACACCGCCGCGCCCGTGGTGCGTCAGGTCTACCTGGACGCTCACCCGCAACTGGCTGCTGACCTCAAGCCCCTGGCCGAACTCTTCGACGATGCAACCATGCGCGAGCTGAATGCGCGGGTCGACGTCGACCATGAAAGCCCCTCCGCTGTTGCCGCCGATTTCCTGCGCCAACATCCGATCAATCAATAAGGAGAAGACATGGAATTCCTGAACGCCTTTTCCCATCTTGATTGGGCCCAAGTCCTGCAATTGACCGGGCAGCACATCACCCTGGTCGGTATCGCCGTGATCCTGGCAATTGTCGTGGGCGTGCCCCTCGGCGTGCTGATGACCCGTTTCCCGACGCTGGCCGGCCCGCTGCAAGCGAGCGCCACGGTGCTGCTGACCGTGCCGTCGATTGCCCTGTTCGGCCTGCTGCTGCCGTTCTACTCCAAATTCGGCCAGGGCCTGGGCCCGATGCCGGCGATCACCGCCGTGTTCCTCTACTCCCTGCTGCCGATCATGCGTAACACCTACCTGGCCCTGACCGGCGTTGAACCCGGCATTCGCGAGGCCGCCAAAGGCATCGGCATGACTTTCGGCCAGCGCCTGCGCATGGTCGAACTGCCCATCGCGGTGCCGGTGATCCTTGCCGGTGTGCGCACCGCCGTGGTCATGAACATTGGCGTGATGACCATCGCCGCCACCATCGGCGCCGGTGGCCTGGGTGTACTTATTCTGGCTTCCATCAGCCGCAGCGACATGTCGATGCTGATCGTTGGCGCCGTGCTGGTCAGTCTCCTGGCCATCTTCGCCGACCTGCTCTTGCAATGGCTGCAACGCTCGCTGACTCCAAAAGGACTGCTCAAATGATCGAACTTCAAAACCTGACCAAGACTTTTCAAAGCAACGGCAAGACTGTCTCCGCCGTGAATGACGTAAGCCTGACCGTCAACGAAGGCGAGATTTGCGTATTCCTCGGCCCGTCGGGCTGCGGCAAGAGCACCACGCTGAAAATGATCAACCGCCTGATCAAGCCCACCTCGGGCAAGATCCTGATCAACGGCGAAGACACCACCGACCTCGACGAAGTGACCCTGCGTCGCAACATCGGCTATGTGATCCAGCAGATCGGCCTGTTCCCGAACATGACCATCGAGGAAAACATCGTGGTCGTGCCCAAGCTGCTCGGCTGGGACAAACAGAAATGCCACGACCGCGCCCGCGAGTTGATGAGCATGATCAAGCTGGAACCCAAGCAGTACCTGCATCGCTACCCGCGTGAACTGTCGGGTGGCCAGCAGCAGCGGATCGGCGTAATCCGAGCCCTGGCGGCGGATGCCCCGCTGCTGCTGATGGACGAACCGTTCGGCGCGGTCGACCCGATCAACCGCGAGATGATCCAGAACGAGTTCTTCGAGATGCAACGCGCGCTGAACAAGACCGTGATCATGGTTAGCCACGACATCGACGAAGCCATCAAGCTGGGCGACAAGATCGCGATCTTCCGCGCCGGCAAGCTGCTGCAGATCGACCACCCTGACACCCTGCTGGCGCACCCGGCCGACGAGTTCGTGAGCAACTTCGTGGGCCAGGACAGTACCCTCAAGCGCCTGCTGCTGGTGAAGGCCGAAGACGCGGCGGACAACGCCCCGTCGGTGAGCCCGGAAACCCCGGTGGCCGACGCCCTGGAGCTGATGGACGAAACCGACCGTCGCTACGTGGTAGTCACCTGTGCCGAGAACAAGGCGCTGGGTTATGTACGACGCCGCGACCTGCACCGTCAGACCGGCACCTGCGGCCAATACCTGCGCGAATTCAACGCCACGGCGGCGTACGACGAGCACTTGCGCATCCTGCTGTCGCGCATGTACGAGTTCAACCGCTCGTGGTTGCCGGTGATGGACGCGGAGCGGGTGTTCCTCGGTGAGGTAACCCAGGAGTCGATTGCCGAGTACCTGAGCTCCGGTAAGTCGCGTGGGGGCAAGACCAGTATTGTTTCGCCAGCCGAGACTGCGTTGGCTTGATCTGACACCACTCAGTTAAAAATGTGGGAGGGGGCTTGCCCCCTCCCACATTCGCCCGCTGGTGAATCGGGGAAATCCCACCGATTTAGCTCATCCGGGGAACATCATTCCGTCACACCTGTCGGTTACATAAGTAGCTGCACGCGGTCCCGCGACGAACGCGTGCAAAAACGCGACATTTTTAGTTGATCTATGGCCCCTCACGTCCTAAAGTTCGCGCCGAACGTCCATGCTGGAAACGATCCATCCGGCTCAAGTACTGACGACGAGACAGCAAGGCCAAGGGACGCGTCTATTCCCATGGCCTTTTTGCTTTCGGCGACATGCCTTGGGAAGTAGGCGAACCAAAGTGGGGATACGGAGGACGTTCATTTGCACCCATTGATCAATTTAGTTTGCCCTTAGGAGTTCCCAGCATGTCGATCAACGTCGAAGATTATTTCGCGCGCGCCACTTTTGACAAAATGAAGGCGTTCGCCGACAAGCAAGAAACCCCGTTCGTGGTGATCGACACCGCGATGATCAGCCAGGCCTACGATGACCTGCGCGCCGGTTTCGAATTCGCCAAGGTGTATTACGCGGTCAAGGCCAACCCAGCAGTCGAGATCATCGACCTGTTGAAAGACAAGGGTTCGAGCTTCGACATCGCCTCGATCTACGAGCTGGACAAGGTCATGGACCGCGGCGTCAGCGCCGACCGTATCAGCTACGGCAACACCATCAAGAAATCCAAGGACATCCGCTACTTCTACGAGAAGGGCGTGCGCCTGTTCTCCACCGACTCAGAGGCCGACCTGCGCAACATCGCCAAGGCCGCGCCGGGTTCGAAAGTCTATGTGCGCATCCTCACCGAAGGCTCGACCACGGCCGACTGGCCTCTGTCGCGCAAATTCGGCTGCCAGACCGACATGGCCATGGACCTGCTGATCCTCGCCCGCGACCTGGGCCTGGTGCCATACGGCATCTCGTTCCACGTCGGTTCGCAACAGCGCGACATCAGCGTGTGGGACGCGGCGATCGCCAAGGTCAAAGTGATCTTCGAGCGCCTGAAGGAAGAAGACGGCATCCACCTCAAGCTGATCAACATGGGCGGCGGCTTCCCGGCCAACTACATCACCCGCACCAACAGCCTGGAAACCTACGCCGAGGAAATCATCCGTTTCCTCAAGGAAGACTTCGGCGACGACCTGCCGGAAATCATCCTCGAGCCGGGCCGTTCGTTGATCGCCAACGCCGGCATCCTGGTCAGTGAAGTGGTATTGGTCGCCCGTAAGTCGCGCACCGCCGTCGAGCGCTGGGTATACACCGACGTGGGCAAATTCTCCGGCCTGATCGAAACCATGGACGAAGCCATCAAGTTCCCGATCTGGACCGAGAAGAAAGGCGAGATGGAAGAAGTGGTCATCGCCGGCCCGACCTGCGACAGCGCCGACATCATGTACGAGAACTACAAGTACGGCCTGCCGCTGAACCTGGCAATTGGCGACCGTTTGTACTGGTTGTCGACCGGTGCCTACACCACCAGCTACAGCGCGGTTGAGTTCAACGGGTTTCCGCCGCTGAAATCGTTCTACGTGTAACGGCGACCAGCAATAAAAAGGCCCATGAGCAATCATGGGCTTTTTTTTGGGCGTCTGTTTGTTCGCGCGCGTTGCGTTACGCAGATAGCTCGCGCAATGCCGCTGTCGCCAGAAAACCTGAGCGTGATGCATAGCGATGGTCCTTCTGAACGCGCTCATCAATGCGAAGCAACAATTGCTCCGGCAAGGAAGCATTGAACCGCACCGACCTGCCCAGGTAAGGAGTGAGGTCAAAGTCGACTATCGCCCATACGCCACCGGCGTAATCCGCATTATCCAAATGGGCATCAACCTCCAACGCCTGGGGCAGCTTCTGCTCATCAGCAACCAGCCCTTCCAGGTGCAACGCCAATGCATCGCGGACATTGTCCAGGGCTTCTGAAAACGACCCACCCGCCGAGAAACATCCCGGCACATCGGGCACCGTCACGCTGTAATCAGAGTCAACGTCTTTATGTACAACCACAGGAAACTTCATTGATCCTCCTCTGAACGAGCCTCGCAGACTCCGTTCAACTCATCAAACAGAACCATCACTTGAGGCCTGCCGATTTTAAAATGCTGTGCAGAGTACCCCTGGCAATCTCTGACTTAGGATGTGGGACAGTTATCCGCCCTGGTTTCACGGGGTGTTTGAACTGGTGATGACTGCCTTTCACTGCCACCTCAAACCAACCATCCGCAACCATAAGCTCAATCACCTCTCGACTTCGCATTGCCTTACCTATCAGTGTGTATATTACACACTGCAAAATGGCAATGCGCTTTTTTGTACACACGAGACACACCAATGAAAAAGCCCGCTTAACCTCCAAGCGGGCTCGCGTGGCGCAATGATTACAATGTGCAAATAGTTTGAGCCAGCAATCGAATGTCAGTTTTTGTGCCCAGCGTCGTGACGAGCGTCAGGCGCTAAGAAAGATTGGCGGCGCGTTGTTGATAGGCATCCGCCATTGCCCGAATCTGCGGATCATTCGCCGCTGCCAATGCCTTGTGCGCCGTGCGCAAGAACTTCAGATTGCCGCCCTCCAATGCCTTGCGCAGCCAGCCCAAAGCCGTTTCGACCTCGCCTCTAGCCGCCAACACCGCGGCATAACTGAACTGCCCACGAAAATCCCCGGCCTCGGCTGAGCGTCGATACCAGGCCACCGCCGCGTCCACGTCTCGGGGGCAAACCTGGCCTTCTTCCAGATAGCGCCCCAGCAGGTTCATCGACTTGGCATGCCCTTGTTCGGCTGCTTGGCGATAGAGACTCAGCGCGTGCGCCTGGTCTTCTGCAACGCCGCGCCCGGTGGCCAGTAGATTGGCGTAGTTGTACTGCGCCCAATCGAGCCCAGCCTCGGCCGCCTGGCGATATTCCCGCGCTGCCGCCGCCTCGTCCACGGCGCAGCCCCAGCCATGTTCCAGACAGCGCCCGGCCATGTTGCGCGCCATCAAGTGCCCGCCGTTGGCCGCGATCCGGAACCAGCGCAGGGCCAGCGCTTCATCGCGCGCAATACCGCGGCCTTCCAGCAGGATTTGCCCGAGCAGGGCCTGGGCGTCGACCACGCCCTCCTTCGCCGCGATCAAGATCGCCTGGGCCGCGCGTACCGGCGAGTCGTCGAGCATGCTTTGCAACTGCTCGACGTTGAGCACTTCTTCGCGGCGCAGTAAAAAGCCCATGTCAGACCTCGACCCAGCGGCGCAGCAGGTTGTGGTAAGTGCCGGTGAGCTGGATCAGGGCCGGGTGGTCGGGGACATCCCGGGTCAGTTGCTGGATCGCGCCGTCCATCTCGAACAGCAGCGTGCGCTGGCTGTCTTCGCGCACTAGGCTTTGCGTCCAGAAGAACGCGGCGTAGCGTGCGCCGCGGGTCACGGCGTTGACTTTGTGCAGGCTGGAGCCTGGGTACAGCACCATGTCGCCGGCCGGCAGCTTGACCCGCTGCAGGCCAAAGGTGTCCTGGATCTCCAGTTCGCCACCGTCGTATTCATCCGGGTCGCTGAAGAACAGCGTGGACGACAGGTCCGTGCGCACCCGCTCATGGCTGCCCCGAGCCTGGCGCACGGCATTGTCGATATGAAAGTCGAAGCTGCCCCCGGCCGTGTAGCAATTGAGCAGCGGCGGGAAGACTTTGTGCGGTAACGCCGCTGACATGAACAGGGGATTTTTCCACAACCGCTCAAGCATCGCCGCGCCGATTTCCTTCGCCAGCGGGTGGCCTTCAGGCAATTGCAGGTTGTGTTTGGCCTTGGCGGACTGGTGCCCGGCAGTGATTTTACCGTCGGCCCAATCGGCGTGTTCCAGGGCCTGGCGGATGCGCTGCACTTCCTCGCGAGAGAACAGGCCGGGAATGTGCAGCAGCATGGGGCAATACCTGAAAACAGAGAGGCGCTAATGGTATTGATTCTTATCCGCCCTGTAAAACGGCTAGACGGATGAGATCGTAAAAACCGTAAGCAAAAAGTGTAAAGAATGTAAATTCAGTGCAATTAGCAATGTATCGCAATTGATATGAAGTCTTGTTAACCCTATATTCCGCGGCCTCACAACCTTGGGGAAGGCACACGTCATGTCGCGCACTACTACAAAAATACCGGCCAGTTCACCACGCATGCTGGCTTCGGCCATTGGCGTCGCACTCAGCGCCAGCTCTGCTGCCCACTTGGCGCAGGCGGCCGAAGACACCGAACAGAAAGGCCAGCGCAACAGCATCTCCCTGGGTGCCACCAGCATCACCGGCGAAGAACAGGACACCACCTCCTACCAGGTCGAAAAAGCCTCTTCGCAGAAGTACACCGCGCCGCTGGCGGACACGCCGCGCTCGGTGACCGTAGTGCCGCAACAAGTGCTCAAGGACACCGCCGCCACGTCGCTGCAGGATGCCTTGCGCACCGTGCCGGGCATCACCTTCGGCGCCGGTGAAGGCGGCAACCCTCAAGGCGACCGCCCCTTCATTCGCGGTTTTGACGCCCAGGGCGACACCTACCTGGACGGCGTGCGCGACACCGGCGGGCAGAGCCGCGAGATCTTCGACATTGAATCCATCGAAGTCAGCAAAGGCCCCAACTCCTCGTTCGGCGGCCGTGGTTCGGCCGGCGGCAGCATCAACCTGGTGAGCAAAACCCCGCAAGCGCGCGACTTTACCAACGGCGGTTTCACCTACGGTTCCGACCAGACCCGCCGCTACGTGCTCGACGTCAACCGCCAGTTCCTCGACGACAGCGCCGCCTTTCGCCTGAACCTGATGAGCCACGAGCAGAACGTCGCCGGGCGCGATGCGGTCAACTACGACCGCTGGGGCGTTGCGCCGTCGCTGACGTTTGGCCTGGGCACGCCGACCCGCGTCAACCTCAGCTACTACCACATGGAAAGCGACGACCTCCCGGATTCGGGCATTCCGTATGCCTACGGCTCATCGACCGCCACCGCTCACGTGCACGACAAACCGACCGACGGCGGCGACAGCAATAACTTTTATGGCTTGAAGGACCGCGACTTCCGCAAGACCCGCGCCGACATCAGCACGTTCTCGGTCGAACACGACCTGAACGACAACATGACCCTGAAAAACACCCTGCGTCATGGCAGCACCGGCCAGGATTACGTGCTCACCCAGCCGGACGACAGCCAGCGCAACGTCAGCCGCTTCGGCACGGTATGGCGCCGCGCCAACACCCGTGTGTCCACCACCACGACCACCACCAACCAGACCGACCTGTTCGGCAACTTCCAGGCATTGGGCCTCAAGCACAGCTACTCCACCGGCCTGGAATTCACCGGCGAAGAAACCCGCGTGAGTGGCTACACCGTCAGCCCCAACAGCAACCCGACCTGCACCGTGGCCGGCGGCGGCCGTGGTGGCCAGTGCACCTCGCTGAGCAACCCGAACCCGGACGACGCCTGGACCGGCAGCATCGCGCGTAACTACAACGGCACCAACACCAAGGCCACCAGCCGTGCCGCCTACGTGTTCGACACCATCGAACTCGACCCGAAATGGCTGCTGAACCTCGGCCTGCGCTACGACACCTTCGACACCGAAGCCAACACCAACGCCGTGCCTACCTCGACGGTCAGGGCGCGCAGCAAGGTCAAGGACGACAGCCAGTTCTTCAACTGGCAGGCGGGCCTGGTCTGGAAGCCGCTGGATAACGGCAGCATCTACACCTCCTACGCCACCTCGGCGTCGCCGGCGGGCGGCCTGGTGGGTGAAGGCGTCGACAGCAATGCGATCCCCACCGGCATCAACACCAGCGACCTGAAACCGGAAGAAACCGTCAACTACGAGCTGGGCACCAAGTGGGACCTGTTCCACAACCGCCTGTCCCTGTCCGCTGCGGTGTTCCGTACCGAGAAGAAAAACACCCGCATCCTGGTGGATTCGAACACCTACGAAACCGCCGGCGAGTCCCGCGTCGACGGCCTGGAGCTGTCGGCCAGCGGCAAGATCACCGACCAGTGGCAAGTGTTCGCCGGCTACAGCTACCTCAAGGCCGAGCTGGTTGACCCCGGCAAGAACGGCAACCGCCTGGGCGTGGTGCAAGCCGGTTCCAACAAAGGCAACCAGATGCCCAACACGCCAGAGAACGCGTTCAGCCTGTGGACCACCTATGACGTGACGCCGAAGCTGACCATCGGCGGCGGCGCGTTCTATGTCGACCAGGTTTACGGTGACGCGGCCAACACGGTCTACGTGCCGTCCTACACCCGCTACGACGCCATGGCCAGCTACAAGCTGACCAAGAATGTCGACCTGCAACTGAACGTGCAGAACCTGACGGACAAAACCTACTACGACAAGGCCTACGCTTCGCACTTCGCCAACCAGGCGGCCGGTCGCACGGCGCTGCTGTCCACCAACTTCCACTTCTAAACGCGCGCCACAATCGGCAGAAAGCCCCACGCATCGGATGCGTGGGGCTTTTGCGTGTAAAACAGAATTTTTCTCGATAACCCACGGCATAATGCGCGCCGTGCCCTACATATCAGATAGACGAGGCGGTCAGACGTGTTGAAGAAAACCCTGTTCCAGTTGCACTGGTTCTTCGGCATTACTGCCGGGCTGGTGCTGGCCTTGATGGGGATCACCGGGGCTGCGGTGTCGTTTCAGGATGAAATCCTGCGCGCGCTCAACCCCACGGTGTTGAGCGTGGAAAAACGCGAAGCCGGCGTACTGCCGCCCGCCGAGCTGGTGCGCAAGCTCGAAGCCACCGAAGGCAAGACCGTGTCGATGCTCTGGGTAGAAAGCGAAAGCGGCAACGCCGCGCGTGTGTTCTTCACCCCGCCGCCGGGTGAGCGCCGTGGCCAGATGCGCTACTTCGACCCCTACACCGGCGACTACATGGGCGACGCCGTCGGCCAGGATGTGTTCGGCTTTATCCTGCAACTGCACCGTTTTCTGGTGATGGGTGAAACCGGTCGGCAAATCACCGGTGCCTGCACACTGATCCTGGTGTTTTTCTGCCTTTCCGGCCTGTACTTGCGCTGGCCGCGCCAGGTGGCGAGCTGGCGCGCCTGGCTGACGCTGGACTGGCGCAAAAAGGGCCGCGCCTTCAACTGGGACCTGCACTCGGTGTTCGGCACCTGGTGCCTGCTTGCGTACCTGCTGTCGGCGCTGACCGGGCTGTCCTGGTCCTACGACTGGTACAGCCAGGGCCTGACCAAACTGCTGTCCGACGCGCCGCACAATGAACGCGTGCGCAAACGCGGCCCGGCGCCCGAAGGCCCGACGCCTGCGGCCAACTACGACGCGATCTGGAGCAGCATCTACAGCAACGCCGGCGCGGGGTTGAGTGCCTACAACATCCGTATGCCGGCCGTGGCCGGGCAACCGGCGACCGTCTACTACTTGTTGAAGGATTCGCCGCACGACCGCGCACTGAACCAGATCAACCTCGACCCGGCCACCGGCGAGGTCAAATCCCATGATCGCTACGCCAGCAAGAGCTTCAAGTCGCAGCTGCTGACCAGTCTTTATGCGCTGCACACCGGCAGTTATTTCGGTTGGGCCGGGCGCATTATCCTCACCGTCAGTTCGCTGCTGATGCCGTTGTTTTTCATCACCGGCTGGCTGCTGTACCTGGACCGTCGCCGCAAAAAACGCCAGGTGCGCGAGGCTCGCAAAGGCCTCGGCGACAACCAGAGCGATGCCCCGGCGTGGCTGATCGGCTTCGCCAGCCAAAGCGGTTTTGCCGAACAACTGGCCTGGCAGACCGCCGGGCAATTGCAGGCGGCGGGCCTGCCGGTGAAGGTGCAGGCTTTGGGCAGCGTCAGCCAGGACGACCTGCGCCAGTCGCAGAATGCGCTGTTTGTGGTCAGCACCTTCGGCGACGGCGAAGCCCCCGACAGCGCCCGTGGTTTCGAGCGCAGCGTGCTCGGCCAGGACCTGTCGCTCAAGGGCCTGAACTACTCGGTCCTGGCCCTGGGGGATCGCCAGTACGAACACTTCTGCGGCTTTGCGCGGCGCCTGCATTTCTGGCTGACCAACCAGGGCGGCAACCCGTTGTTCGCCCCCGTGGAAGTGGACAGCGGCAACCCCGCCGCCCTGCTCAACTGGCAACAACAGCTTGGCCAACTGACCGGCCACGCGCCTGCCGCCGCCTGGCCGACCGCGCAGTACGAAAACTGGACCCTCAGCCGGCGCACCCTGCTCAACCCTGACAGCAGCGGGTCGGACGTGTACCTGCTGGGCCTCACCCCTGCGTCGCCGCACAGCTGGCAAGCCGGTGACCTGGTGGAAGTCCTGCCGCGCAATTGCCCTTGGGCGATTGAGCATTTCCTGGGCGGCCTGGGCCTGGCCGGCAGCGACGGCGTGTTGATCGACGGCCTGCCGCAAACCCTCAACCAGGCCCTGGCCACGCGTCAACTGCCGGACAACCGTGCCCACCTGGTCGGCCTGCACGCCCAGGCCCTGGTGAACGCGCTGGCACCGTTGGGCATGCGCGAATACTCCATCGCCTCGATTCCCAGCGACGGCGTACTCGAACTCATCGTGCGCCAGGAACGCCACGCGGACGGCGGCCTGGGCCTTGCAAGTGGTTGGCTCACCGAACACGCTTCCATCGGTTCAAGCATCAACCTGCGCCTGCGCCGCAACAGCGGCTTCCACCTGCCGGACGCACCGGCGCCCTTGATTCTGCTGGGCAATGGCACCGGCCTGGCCGGTTTGCGCAGTTTGCTCAAGGCCCGCATTGCCGACGGCCAGCAGCGCAACTGGCTGTTGTTTGGCGAACGCAATATCGCCCACGACTTCCTCTGCCAGGACGAGCTGCAAGGCTGGTTGGCCAGTGGCGACCTGGCGTTGCTGGACCTGGCCTTTTCCCGCGATCAGGAAGAGAAAATCTACGTGCAGGACCGCCTGCGCGAATCCGCCGAGGTGCTGCGCAAATGGCTGGCGGACGGCGCGGCGATTTATGTGTGCGGGAGTTTGCAAGGGATGGCGGCTGGGGTGGATCAGGCGCTGCATGACGTGCTGGGCAGCGAAGCGGTCGAGCGCTTGATTGAGCAAGGCCGCTATCGCCGGGATGTGTATTGAGTACCTGAAGATACTTCCAAATTAAACGGGCTGCAGTTTTTGCTCGAATACCGAGACGCCATCCAGGTCGCGCAGGATGACCGTCAGCTCGGCCGTCTGCCCATCAATCTGCACTTCGCCAAAAAACTGAAACCCGGCAAACGGCGAGGTGTTTTGCGCCGGCGGAGCTTTCTCGAACACCACCTCCGGGCCAAAGGTCTTATCCAGCGGGTTCGGCCCGAAGCTGCCCGCGTTGAGTGGCCCGGCGACAAACTCCCAGAACGGTTCAAAATCCTGGAACGCCGCGCGATCCGGGTGGTAGTGGTGTGCTGCGCAGTAATGCACATCCGCCGTCAGCCATACATGGTTGCGCACCTGCTGCGCGCGCAGGAACCCCAACAGCTCGGCGATTTCCAGCTCGCGGCCCTGCGCCGCGCCGGGGTCATTGTTGGCGATGGCTTCCCAGCGCGGCACGCCGGGGCTGACCTCGCCGTCGGGCACGCCGAGGCCGATCGGCATGTCGGCGGCGATCACCGTCCACTGCGCCTGGGAGGCCTTGAGTTCATGTTTGAGCCAGTCCAGTTGCTCACGGCCGAGGAAGGGTTTGGCGCCGCCCAGATTGTCATCGTTAGGGCCGCGATAGCTGCGCATATCCAGCACAAACACATCGAGCAACGGACCATAACTGAGCTTGCGATAGATCCGCCCGCCGGCATCGGCGCTTTGCCGGCGCATCGGCGAATATTCGAGCCAGGCTTGGCGTGCGCGGCCTACCAGGGTGTTGATGTCCTTGGTCTGGTAACGCTCGTCCAGCTGCTTGCTCGGCGACCAGTTATTCACCACTTCGTGGTCGTCCCACTGCCAGATCTGCGGCACTTCGGCATTGAAGCGACGCACGTTTTCATCCATCAGGTTGTAGCGATAATTGCCGCGATATTCATCCAGGGTTTCGGAGACTTTGCTCTTGGCTTCGGTGGTGATGTTGCGCCAGATGCGCCCGCCTTCAGTGGCCAGTTGCGCGGGCACCGGGCCGTCGGCGTAGATGGTGTCGCCGCTGTGAATAAAGAAGTCCGGCAGGCGCAGGCGCATGGCCTCGTAGATGCGCATGCCGCCGATGTCCGGGTTGATGCCGAAGCCCTGGCCAACGGTGTCGCCGCTCCACACAAAACGAATGTCGCGGCGCTGTTGCGGCACGCTGCGCAGGTGGCCGAACCAGGGCTCGCTGGCGACGCCGGTCTGGGCGTCTTCGAAGTGCACGCGGTAGAAAATCGCCTGGTCGACGGGCAGGCCGGTGAGTTCGACGCGGGCGGTGAAGTCGCTGCGGTTGTCGGCCAGCGCTGAGACGAAGCGGCGCGGGTTACTGAACACACTGCGGGTGTCCCATTCCACCACCATACGCGCCGGGCGGTCGCTGCGGCTCCAGATCATCGCGCGGTCGCCCAGCAGGTCGCCGGACTGCACCCCATCGGTGAGTTGCGGCCGGTCCTTGACCGAGGCGATCACCGCCGGGGCCAGGCCCGGCAGCAACAGGCCGGCACCGACAGCTTGCATCACGCGGCGACGGCCAAGATCGAAGTGGCTCATGCAGGTGCCCTCTTGAGTAGCAAAAGGCAAACTTAAGCACGAGTGCATGAAGCGGATGTGACACCGACCTGAAGGACGATGGCTCCCACATTTTTGAATCGCGTCAGGCTTTGGCTGAGGCGACAGCCAGCTCCACCGCTTCCGGGCGCTTGATCAGCGCGTAGACCAGACCCGTCAACACGCTACCGGCGACAATCGCCAGCAGGTAGAGCAGCGCATGGTTCATGGCGTTGGGAATGATCAGCACAAACAGGCCGCCGTGGGGCGCCGCCAGTTTGCAGCCGAAGTACATCGACAGCGCACCGGTCAACGCGCCACCGGCGATGCTGGCCGGGATCACGCGCAAGGGGTCCTTGGCGGCAAACGGGATCGCCCCTTCGGAGATAAAGCACATCCCCAGAATCATCGCCGCCTTGCCCGCCTCGCGTTCGGTCTGGGCAAACTTGCGCCGCGCCAGGAACGTGGCGATGCCCATGCCAATCGGCGGCACCATGCCGGCCGCCATGGTCGCGGCCATCGGCGCACCGCTGGAGGCCGCCAGCAACCCGACCGAAAACGCGTACGCCGCCTTGTTGATCGGCCCGCCCAAATCGACACACATCATGCCGCCCAGCAGGATGCCCAGCAGCACCGCATTGGTGGTGCCCATGGTGCTGAGGAAGTCTGTAAGACCAGTAAGCATGCGCGCCACCGGCGGGCCGACCAGGTAGATCATCGCCAGGCCGGTGAACAGGCTCGCCAGCAACGGGATGATCAGGATCGGCTTGAGCGCCTCCAGGCTCTGCGGCAACTTCACCGCACGGGTGATCAGCTGGACGCAGTAGCCGGCGAGGAAACCGGCGAGGATCCCGCCGATAAAACCTGCGCCCAGCGTCCCCGCCAGCAGGCCACCGATCATGCCGGGGGCGATGCCCGGACGGTCGGCAATCGAGTAGGCGATGTAGCCCGCCAGCAGCGGCACCATCAGCGTGAAGGCGCGGTCGCCGACGGTTTTCAGCGCCGCCGCCAGGGTGCCTTCCTGCTCGAATGCGTGGATGCCGAACACGAAGGACAAGGCGATCAGCAAGCCGCCCGCCACCACCATCGGCAACATGAATGACACACCGGTCAGCAGGTGTTTGTAGACGCCGGTTTTCTCCGACTTCTTAGCCACCGCACCGCTGGCCGCGCTTTCTACCGTGCCTTCGGCCAAGGCCTTGTTGAGGGTCGCTTCGGATTGCTTGAGCGCGATGCCGGTGCCGCAGCGGTAGATCTTCTTGCCGGCGAAACGCTCGGTGGCGACTTCGATATCCGCCGCCAGCAACACCACGTCGGCGTCGGCAATTGCCTGCGGGCTCAACGGCGTGCGCGCGCCCACCGAGCCCTGGGTCTCGACCTGCAAGTCGTAGCCGAGGCGCTTGGCGGTTTGCTGCAAGGCTTCGGCGGCCATGAAGGTGTGGGCCACACCGGTGGGGCAAGCGGTGATCGCGACAATACGCGGCGCGTTTTGCGCCGCCTGTTCAGTGGCGACGTACACCTCGGCCTCTTCGGCGCCGCGACGCAACACCGCCTCGACATCCGCCAGGGCCTGGGCCGGCGTGCTCTGGAACACGCGCTTGCCGACAAACCGTTGCATGTCCACGGTCGTGCTGCTGACCAGCAGCACCCATTCGGCGTCATCGATAATCGTCTGGGACAACTGGCGCTCCGGGCGTTGCACGTCCACCACTTCAACGCTGGTGCTCCAGCCCTGGCGCTGCGCGGCGGCGTCCAGCAAGCGGGCGCACAGCACACTGGTGACCATGCCGTTCGGGCAGGCAGTAACAATGGCTAACTTCATCACAAACCCTCTTATTGTTCTGTCAGCGTGCGTACGTGAACGCCGCTTTCGAGACGCGCCAACTGTGCGTCATCGCTGATGCCAAAACCGATCTGCGTGACTGCCATCGCGGCAATCGCCGTGGCGCGGCGCAGGGTCTGCTCCGGCGTATCGCCGTTGAGCAAGCCGTGAAGCATTCCGGCCAGCAGCGAATCGCCGGCGCCTACGGTGCTGGCCACCGTGACCTTGGGCGGCGTGGCATGCAGCGTCGCACCAGGGCTGTACCAGCTCACGCCAGCTGCGCCGTCGGAAACCACCACATGTTCCACACCTTGCCGATGCAACTGGCTGATTGCATCCGTGGCATGGCCCAGGGCGTCAGCCAGCTCTTCGGTATTGGGTTTGACCAGCCACGGGCCGGCCTGCAAACCTGCGCGCAAGGCTTCACCGCTGGTGTCCAGGGCGACTTTCAAACCGAGGCTTTTCAGTTCCGTCACCAGGCTCTGAAACCACTGCGGGCTGACGCCTCGCGGCAAGCTGCCTGCCACCACCACCGCGTCGAATTCAGGGCCGATGGTCGCGATGAGTGTGAGCAGTTCCTTTTGCGCGTGCTCACTGACCAATGGCCCCGGCGCATTGATGTCGGTGACCCGACCGTCAAGTTCGGCAATCTTGATGTTGCTGCGCGTTTCGCCCGGTACACGAACGAACGCATCGCCAAACCGACGGCTGGCGATCAGCGCGTCGAACGCCTCAGGGTTGGTCGCACCGAGAAACCCGCCTACGCTCACTTGATGGCCCAGATCGGCCAGCACCTGCGCGACATTCACGCCCTTGCCGGCAGCGTGGGTCAGCAGGGTTTCGCTGCGGTTGACGGCGCCCGGTTCCAGGCGTGCCAGGCGCACCGTGAGGTCCAACGCCGGGTTCAGCGTCAGGGTCAGAATCCTTGCCATTTACACGGCCTCCACTAAGGCACGCACTTCGGCGGGCGAACCCACCGCGAGTGCTTTTTGCGCCAGGCCCTGGGCCTCGCTCAGACTGAATTCACGCACCCGCGCCTTCACTTCAGGAATGCTGCGGGCCGACACACTCAACTCATCCACACCCAGGCCGATCAGCACCGGCACCGCCAGCGGGTCTGCCGCCAGCTCGCCGCACACGCCGACCCATTTGCCATGGGCATGGGCGGCGCGCACGGTGATGTCGATCAGTTGCAGCACGGCCGGGTGCAGGCCATCGGCCTGGGCCGACAAGGTCGGGTGGCCACGGTCGATGGCCAAGGTGTACTGGGTCAGGTCGTTGGTGCCGACGCTGAAAAAGTCGACCTCCTTGGCCAGCACCGGCGCGAGCAACGCCGCGGACGGGATTTCGATCATGATCCCCAATTGCAGGTCGGCCACCGGGATTTCCAGGCGCAGGCGCTCGGTCATGTCACGGGCCGCGCGCCATTCATCCACGCTGCCGACCATCGGGAACATGATGCGCAGCGGGCGGCTATCCGCGGAACGCAATAGCGCGCGCAGCTGCGCTTCCATGATCTGCGGGCGTTGCAGGGTCAGGCGAATGCCACGTACGCCGAGGAAGGGGTTTTCCTCCTCGGCGATCGGCCAATACGGCAGCGGTTTGTCGCCGCCCACATCGAGGGTGCGCACCACCAGCGGGCGACCGTCGAGGCCGTCGAGCACGCGGCGGTATTCGGCTTCCTGGGTGGCTTCATCCGGCGCCTGGGGGTGAGCCATGAAAATCAGTTCGGTGCGCAGCAAACCAATGCCTTCGGCGCCCTGCTCCACCGCGCCGGCAACGCCCGCGCTTTCGCCGATATTGGCGAACACTTCCACGGCGTGACCATCACGGGTCAGGGCCGGTTCATGGCGCTGGGCCGCGGCGGCTTGCAGGCGTTGCTCGCGGGTATCGCGCTCGACGGTGGCGCGTTGCAGGGTGGCGCTGTCGGGGTCGACATGCAGGCGCCCGCGCTGGCCATCCAACAATAACGAGGTGCCAGCGGCCAGCAACAAAACGGCCGGGCCAGCG
>NZ_JBAWDE010000365.1:0-13495 GCF_049590575.1 Pseudomonas sp. | reverse complement strand
CCCACATGGGTCCCGAGCCAGGCTCAGGTTTAGTGCATGAAGATCGCGATCAGAATGATGAGCGGGATAGGCACACCGAGGAACCAAAGCAGTAATGAGCGCATGACATTCTCCTTGAATTTAAGAGCCGTTAATTAACGGACGTAGTGTTCGGTTTCGACATACACCACCGCATCCCGACGACGACCGCCGAAGGTTGCAGCGAAGCTGGCGAAGAAAGCACCGATCAACAGGGCAACGAACATCCACAGCGAAGTCCAGGCAGCGACTTTGGCAGCGGTGTCGGCGGCTTGTTTGGCTTTGAGCTTGGCGTCTTCGATGGCTTTACGGGCATCGCCGTAGACCTTGTCGATACGCGCTTCGGCATCCGCCTGGCTGAGGTTGGTGCGCTGGCTGATCAACTGGGCCAGGTAGGCACGGTCTTCAGCGGCCAGTTGGCCGTCGTTGCTCAGGGTGCGAGCGAAGATACGCGCAACCACACCGTGTACCGCGTCATCGCTGACAGCGGCTGGACGGTCGTCACGGAACAGGCTGTCGACGTAGTAGCCGAAGTCCTGGCCACTGGCGCCTTTGGCTGCGCCGCCAACTGCCTGGCCCACTGCGCTGGCAGCACCGGAAGCCACACTGGCGCCCGCTTGCACGCCGCCGCTGACCACACTGCTGACCGAACCGACCACCAGGGTTGCGGTGATCAGCGTCGCCACGGCCCACGCCAGGAAGCCATGGGCGGTGTCGCGGAAGTACACCTCATCGCCATGCATATTGGCCCACTTCACGCGCAAACGGCCGGCGATGTAACCACCGAGGCCGGAAGCAACGATCTGGGTAAAGGCCAGCCAGATAATCGTGGAAATGCCAAGCCCTTTGGCGCTGACGCCGCTGTCGGCCCACGGCGATACCGCCGAAAAGCCCAGGCCGAAGCCCAGCAGCACCAGAATCAGGGACAGTGCGGCCGCTGCGGCAGCCCCCGCAAAGATGGCGCCCCAGGAAACCCCGGAGAGTGCGCTCGACTCTTGCAGCGTGGATGAGGATGTGATCATTGTTGTTAGCTCCCGGCAGGAAAAATAGTGTTACAACTCTCAAAAGGGACAGTGCAGGCAGCGTGCCAGTCAGCTTGAAATTTAATACCTTTATATTTCAACAACTTAAGTAAATTGAACTTACTTGAACCATGCAAGTTGCAAGAAATGACCGTTAAGGGCGTGCGTTATGCATTCCCAGGGCAGCGGCGGATGAAATTTGTGTCAGTTTTGCCAACATGAAGTTTTATTTAGGAAGCGTTCAGCCATTTCTTGGCAAAATGCCCCCACTTCTAGTGTGAATCGCTCACCAGGTAATCCTATGACCCGTATTTTGACCATCGAGGATGACGCCGTAACGGCCCGCGAGATCGTCGCCGAGCTGAGTAGTCATGGACTGGATGTAGATTGGGTGGACAATGGCCGTGAAGGCCTGGTGCGTGCCGTCAGTGGTGATTACGATCTGATCACCCTCGACCGCATGCTGCCGGAGCTCGATGGCCTGGCCATCGTCACCACCCTGCGCACCATTGGCGTGTCGACGCCGATCCTGATGATCAGCGCCCTCTCCGACGTAGACGAACGCGTGCGCGGCTTGCGCGCCGGTGGCGATGACTACCTGACCAAGCCTTTCGCTTCGGATGAAATGGCCGCCCGCGTCGAGGTGCTGCTGCGGCGTAAAAGCACGGTCAAGGAATTCGAAACCGCGCTGCGCGTGGCCGACCTCGAACTCAACCTGATCAGCCGCGAAGCCAGCCGCGCCGAGCAGCCGCTGAGCCTGTTGCCCACTGAATACAAGCTGCTGGAATTCCTGATGCGCAACACCGGGCAGATCCTCTCGCGCATGATGATCTTCGAGGAAGTCTGGGGTTATCACTTCGACCCGGGCACCAACCTGATCGACGTGCACATCGGTCGCCTGCGCAAGAAAATCGATCCACCAGGCCTCACGCCGCTGATCCGCACGGTACGAGGTTCCGGTTATGTCATTGCTGAACCCCTCTAAGGGCTGGCGCTCTTCCAGCAGTCGCTTGCTGGCGCTGTACAGTTCGTTGTTCGTGGCCTGGAGCTGCATCCTGATGGGGGTGCTGTACTACGAAGTGTCGGGTTACCTGAGTGACCTGTCGCGCCATTCGCTGATGCAGCGCCAGCATTTGTTCCAGCGTTTCGATGGCGAGGAACTGGTGGAAGCGCTGACCACCAGCATGACCTTCGACATGAAAGGCGTGGACGCCTACGGCCTGTTCGATGAACAGTTTCGGCCCTTGAGCGGCCCCATCCGCGCGATCCCGCCCGACCTGGCGCTGGACGGCAAGATCCACACCCTGGCCAACTGCGTCGACTCCGACGACCCCAAACTGCCCAAGGACAGCTGCGACGCGGTGGCCACCCACACCGATGACGGTCGCTGGCTGGTCTTGGTGCGCGCCAACGGTTCGCTGTTTGGCGTGACGCGGATCATCTGGCATGCCCTGCTATGGGCGCTGTCGCTGACGATTATCCCCGGCGCGGCCGGCTGGCACCTGTTGCGCCGCCGCCCACTGCGACGGATTCGCGGGATCCAGGCCAGCGCCGAAGCCATCGTCGCCGGCGACCTGACCCACCGCTTGCCGCTGTCCGATCGGCGCGACGAACTGGATATGCTCGCCGCCATCGTCAACGCCATGCTCGACCGCATCGAGAAGCTGATGAACGAGGTCAAGGGTGTGTGCGACAACATCGCCCATGATCTGCGCACCCCGCTCACGCGCCTGCGCGCGCAGCTCTACCGCATCAAGCAGGAAGCCGAGCAAGACTCCGACTGCGCGGTGAAACTCGACGATGCGATTGCCGAGACCGATACCCTGATGGCGCGCTTTCGCGGGCTGCTGCGTATTTCAGAACTGGAAGACCACCAGCGTCGCTCGGGTTTTCTGGTCATGGACCCACTGCCGTTGCTGCGCGAACTGCATGACTTCTACCTGCCCCTGGCGGAAGAAGGCGAATTGCAGTTGCGCCTCCAAGTGCCCGAATCCCTGCCGTGGATCACCGGCGACCGCGCCCTGTTGTTCGAAGCCCTGGCCAACCTGCTGAGCAACTCGATCAAGTTCTCCCTGCCGGGCGGCGAGGTGATCCTGCGCGGGCTCAACGATGCGGGCAGTACGCGTATCGAAGTCCACGACTCCGGCCCAGGCATACCGGCGGCAGAGCGCGCCGCGGTGTTCCAGCGCTTCTACCGCGTGGATGAAAGCGACCAGCAAGGCGGGTTCGGGTTGGGCCTGTCGATTGTGGCGGCGATCATCAACTTGCATGGGTTCAAGCTGGAAGTGGCCAGCAGCGAAAGAGGCGGTGCACGCCTGATCCTGGAGTGCCGCCAGCAGTTGATGCCCGAGGCCTGATCCATAGGCCAGCGAGGTCAAAATATGAGAGGGGGCTTGCCCCCTCCCACATTGGAGGGCGGTGACGCTCGGATCAGGCCGGGAAGTTGGCCCGCAACGCCTCAAGCCCGCCGCTATAGACGCCGGCAAACAACTCTTCCACGGCCTGGTCGGTCACGCCCGCTGCCGGCGTGAACACCCCGGACCAGGTGACTTTGGCCGACGACTCGCCCAGCGCCTCAACCTGCAAGGTTGCCAGGTAAGCACTCACCGGAAACGGCGATTGCTCGATGGTGTAGCTGTAAGTACGGCCCACATTGTCGAAGGTCTGCAAACGCTCGACCACCACACCTCCGTCGGCGGTTTGCAGGTGGCGCACGCGCCCGCCATCGCTGGGCTCGCTCTTGACGATAAACGGCAGCCAGTCCGGCAGGCTGTTGAAGCCGCCGACCAATTGCCAGACCTGATCGGCCGAAACCGGTACTTCAATCACAGAAGATGCTGTCGCCACAATAAATACTCCAGAAAAGGAAAAAAATTCAGATCGCCATGCTGTCGACCACGCCGCCGTCGACCCGCAACGCGGCACCGGTGGTGGCGGAAGACAAGGGTGAAGCAATGTACGCCACCAGGTTCGCCACTTCATCCAGATTCGCCGCACGCTGGATGATCGACGTGGGCCGCGCATTGCGCACAAACACATCGGCCTCTTCCCGCGCGCTGCGCCCGGACTTGGCGGTGGCGTCCTTGAGCATCTGCTCCAGCCCGTCGGTGAAGGTTGGCCCCGGCAGCACGGCATTCACCGTCACACCGGTGCCGGCCAAACGCTTGGCCAGGCCATGGGACACCGCCAGGTTGGCGCTTTTGGTCACGCCATAGTTGATCATGTCCGCCGGGGTCGCCACGCCGGACTCGGAGGACAGGAAGATCACCCGCCCCCAGCCCTGCCCGACCATGCCCGGCACATAATGCCGCGCCAGGCGCACACCGGAGATCACATTGACCTCATAAAAGCGCGTCCATTCGCTGTCCGGCGCCTCGAAGAAATCCACGTCGTTGAAGATGCCCAGGTTGTTGACCAGGATGTCGGCGCGCGGTTCGGCGGCGAACAGCTTTTCGGCGCCCTCAGGCGTGCCGAGGTCCGCCACCAGCCCGCGCAGGTCTGCGCCCGGCACCGCCTGGCGAATGCTCGCCAGCGCCGCATCAACCTTGCCCGCGTCACGCCCGATCACCACCACGGTGGCGCCGGACTGCGCCAGGGCCTGGCTGATACCCAGGCCGATGCCAGCCGTGCTGCCGCTGACGATGGCTACTTTGCCGCTTACATCGATGTTCATATTCAAACTCCTGAAGTTAGAGCGGCAAAGGGGCACGGTCCGAAATCAATCGGGCATCGCGCAATGCCTGCCAGAAGGCCGCCGGAATCTTCTCTGACAACGCCGCCACGTCTTCGGCAATTCGCCCCGGACGACTGGCACCGGGAATCACCGCAGCCACCGCCGGATGGGCCAGCGAGAATTGCAGCGCAGCCGCCTTCACACTCACGCCAAACGCCTGGGCAATTGCCTTGATCTGCTCGACTTTGCTGATGATTGCCGGGCTGGCTGGCTGGTATTCGAAGTGCGCGCCACCGGCCAGGACGCCCGAGCTGTAAGGGCCACCGACCACGATCTCGACGTTCTGCGCCAGGGCCACGTCCATCAGGCGTTGCAGGGCACGCTCGTGGTCCAGCAGCGTGTAGCGGCCAGCCAGCAGGAAGCCGTCGGGCTGGGCTTCGGCCAGGTCCAGGGTCAGCTCGCAGGGTTCCACGCGGTTAACGCCCAGGCCCCAGGCCTTGATCACACCTTCTTCACGCAGGCGGGTCAGCACCTTGAACGCACCGGTGCGCGCCTGGTTGAAGTAGTCCAGCCACTGGTCGCCGTAGAAGTCCTGGGCGATGTCATGAACCCACACGATGTCCAGGCGGTCGGTCTGCAGGCGCTCAAGGCTGTCTTCGATGGAGCGCAGCGTGGCGTCGGCGCTGTAATCGTTGACCATCTTGTTCGGGCGACCGTGTTCGAACACGCCGCTTTTTTCGCCGAGGTCGCGGGCGCTTTCTTCGACTTCGTCGAGGATCAGCCGGCCGACTTTGGTACTCAGCACAAAGTCATCGCGGTTGTATTGGGACAGGGTCTGGCCCAGGCGGATTTCCGACAGGCCCGAACCATAGAACGGCGCCGTATCGAAGTAGCGCACGCCCTGGTTCCAGGCAGCCTCAACGGTGGCCTGGGCTTCTTCTTCAGCAATTGCGCGGAACATATTGCCCAGCGGTGCGGTGCCAAAACCCAGCTGGCCGGGCAATTTGTCTTTCAAGCTCATGGTTGGATCCTCAATCTGTTCGTGGTCGCTATGACCGTTGGGCAGATCCTAGATTGCCGAGGTCGGACCGTCCAAGACATACTGCGACCAACTTGAGTCCCCCGAGGTCTGACATGATTGACTTGCGCCAACTGCGCTACTTCGAAGTCGTCGCCGAAGAACAACACGTCGGCCGCGCCGCCGAGCGCCTGCATATCTCGCAGTCGCCGTTGAGCCGGCAGATCGCCCAGCTTGAAGAACGCCTGGGCCTGACCCTGTTCGAACGCAGCCAGCAGCGCATCCGCCTGACCCGCGACGGCCAGACCTTCCTGGCCGAAACCAAGGCACTGTTGACCCACGCCAATCGCCTCGAATCCCTGGGCAAACGCCTGGGCCGGGGCGAAGAAGGCGGCCTGTGTATCGGCTACATCGAGAACGCCATGCACGCCGGCGTGTTGCCCAATGCCTTGCGCGTATTACGCGACGACCGCCCCGCCGTGCACATCAAGCTGTACAACCTGCCGTCCCTCGAACAACTCGAGGGTCTGCGCCAACGCAGCCTGGACATCGCCCTGGTCGGCGAACCGCCTGCCGCCGACGACCCGGACCTGACCGCCCTGCAAGTGCTGGACGACCCGATGCTGCTGGCCCTGCCCGAGCATCACCCGCTCGTTCAACAAGCCGTGCTGTTGCCCGAACACCTGGCCGAGCAGCAATGGATCGGCGTGCAACGCAAACCCGGCGCCAACCCGGCCGATGACTTCGTCACCGCCTGCATCCGCTCCGGTTTCACCCCACAGATTCCCATGGAAGCGGGCGAGCCGTTTACCGCGCTCGGGCTGGTCGCCTCAGGGCTGGGCGTGGCCATGGTGCAAAAAGGCCTGAGCCGCAATGCCCCGCCCGGCGTGGTGTTGCGTGAGCTGCCGTGGCTGGCCTACACCACGCCGCTGTGGGCGGCGTGGCATCGGGTCAACCTGCGCCCCTTGGTGGAAACCTTCAGAAAGGTGCTGACCGAACCTTCACCCGGGCCCTGAAGCGGGCCGAGATACCACTTGAGTTGACGAAAATTGCGATCCCCATAAACACCAGGCCAATCGCGACGCCCTGCCCCAGGCTCAGTTGCTCCCCCAAAAACACGTAGGAGGTGAGCAACCCCGAGACCGGCACCATCAGCGACAGCGGCGCCACAAGCGAAGCCGGGTATTTCTTCATCAGGTTATTCCACACGCGGTAACCGACGATGGTGGTGACATAGCACTGGAAAACGATTGAGAACGCCGCCCCCCAGGTCAGGTCCGTCACCAGGTTCTGCAGCGGCCCGACCCCTTCGAAGCGCAAGGTCATCAGCAGCAGGATCGGAATCGAAAACAGGCTCGACCAGACGATAAAAGCCACCATGTCCTCCGGCTTGTTGACCTTGACGATCAAGTTGCACAGTGACCACGACAGCGCCGCCACCAGCACCAGCAAAATGCCGAGTGTGGTCGAGGGTTTTTCGCTGAAGTGCAGGATCATGAACAGCCCCAGCGCAGCACACAGCATTCCCGCTCCATGGAGGCGACTGATCGGTTCATTCAGAAACAGCCGGCTCATGATAATGGTGAAAAATGCACTGAACTGCAGGAACACCGATGACATTCCGGCCGACAATCCGTTGTGCATCGCCACATTCACCACGCCCCACAAACCGGCGCCAAACAGCACGCCATATGCCGCCAACGTGGCATAGGACACGCCCTCTGGTTTGGGGATAAACAGCACCAGCGGCACCGCGCAGAACGTGAACCGCAACAGCGTCAGCAGGAACGGATCAAGGGACTGCAGGCCCAGGCCGATCACGGAAAAGTTGGCGCCCCAGATGACCGTCACGGTCAGGCCCGCGAGCAAATCGGTTTTGCTTAATTGCATCGCGCGCTCCTTATGCCAGAGTCTTCGGCTGCAGGCCGTAATAGACGAAGTTGTCGAAGTCCTCATGGCGATAGGTGTCGTGGCGCTCGTAATAGTTGTACACCACGGACAGCTTCTGCTCCGTCTCGGTGGGCTCACTGTGGTGCAGGGTTTTGCGTCCTTGCATGATCAGCAGCGAGCCCTTGGTGGCGTAGATCCGGCGGTGTTCGATCCACGGCTTTTCCTGGCTCGGGTGGCAGCGCTCCACCTGCATGCACAGCGGCGCTTCCTGGTTGGTGGTGAGAAACAGCAGCACGGTGATGCCGTTGGTGTCGTAGTGCAGCCCCAGGGTGCCGCCCCCTGCGGGGTAGGCCTTGATATTGATATCCGAGAGCGGGTACGGCGACACCACGGTGTCGGTGTGCGTGACCAGGCTGACCAGCGGCACCAGGCTGTGGTAGATCGCGGTCAGTTCCGGCAGGTGGTGGCGGACATCGTCGCCTTTGAAGATATGGTGGTTGTAGGCGCCACCCAAGTCCGAAACGGCATCGGTGCCCAGGCCCTGGTGGTTGACCCAGTCCACCCCTTGCGCCGCAATAACCCGATTGACCCGTGCCGCCAGCGTGTCACAGAGGTCATCCGGGATGATCCCGCCGATGACCGTTGCAAGGTTGTAGAAGTAGTCGTACCGGTGCTGACTGACGTTGAACATGCGCATCCTCCCTGGACAATATGTGTGCGGGGCGCAATGTACGTAAAGAATTCCAGCTTGGTAACTAACCGTACGGTCAGTAGTAAAACGCCAGTAATGCTGTTTTTCAGAAACTTGTAAAACCCCGCACTTCCCCCTAGCTTATGCGCCCCCCGTCCTGCGCTTTAAGGCCCTGCCCCCATGGTTTTGCGTTTTCGTCCTGTCGTCACATCACGTTTTGCCCTCGGCCTGTTGCTCAGCGGCGGCATCGGCAGCAGCCTCGCGGCTGAAATCGAACTGCCGGCGGTGCAGGTCCAGGGCCAGGACGAGTCCGGCTACCGCAGTGACACCGCCTCGGTCGGCGGGTTTGCTGAAGCGCCGTTGCTCGACACGCCGGCCTCGATCACGGTGATCAACGCCGCGCTGATCAAGGACCAGCAGGCGCGCCTGCTCAGCGAAGTGCTGCGCAACGATGCCTCGGTCGGCGACAGCTATGCGCCCATCGGCTATTACGAAAACTTTGTGCTGCGCGGCTTCTCGCTGAATGCCGCCAGCAGCTACAAGATCAACGGGCGCACCATCACCGGCGAGCAGAACGTCGGCCTGGAAAACAAAGAGCAGGTGGAAGTGCTCAAGGGCCTGGCGGGCCTGCAGAGCGGGATTTCCGAACCCAGCGGCGTGATCAACTACGTGACCAAGCGCCCGCAGGACGTGCGTTCGGTAACGGTGTCCAGCGATGATCGCGGCAGCGGCTATATCGCCACCGATGTCGGCGGCTGGTTTGGCAGCGAGCAGCAATTCGGCCTGCGCGCCAACGTGGCCCATGAAGACCTCGATTCCTATGTGGAACACGCCAATGGCCAGCGTGATTTCGTGTCTCTGGCGTTCGACTGGAACATCAGCCCCGACGCCGTGCTGCAACTGGATGCCGAGTACCAGAACAAGCAACAGCGTTCGGTGCCGGGCTACCAACTGCTGGGCGGCAGCGAAGTGCCGCACGACGCCTCGCCGAAAAAACTGCTCGGTCACCAGAGCGGTTCCAAACCAGTGGGTATCGACTCGCTGAACCTCAACGGCAAATTCGAATACCGCTTCAGCGACCAATGGAAAGGCAGCGTCAGCGCCGCGCGCAGCAAAGTGGTAATCGACGATTACAGCGCGTTCGCCTGGGGATGCTATGGCTCGACCAGTTGCACGTCGAGCGTGCCGAATTACTTCAGCCCGGAAGGCAACTACGACGTCTACGACTACCGCAGCCCCGACGACACCCGCCGCGACGACGAAGTGCAGGCGGCGATGACCGGGCTGTTCGACACCGCAGGCATCGGCCATGAACTGACCTTCGGCACCAGCGCGTTTCGCCGGGTGATCGACAAGCGCAAATCGGTCAACGAGTACATCGGCACCACCAACATCGACGTCGACGCCCCCACATTCACGCCGACTGATGTGCCGCTGAACGCCAGCCATCGCAACCTCGACAGCCGCCAATACGGTTTGTTCGTCAGCGACCGCATCCGCTTCAACGAGCAATGGCAAACCATCCTCGGCGGCCGCGAAGTGCGCCTGGATGAACACGCTTTCGACGGCACCACGGGCAATCAGGTGCGTCAGACCCAGCAGTACGTGTTCCTACCCCAGGCCGCGTTGATTTACAAACCGGTCGAAAACATCTCGCTGTACACCAGCTACAGCAAAGGCCTGTCCCTGGGCGGCACCGCGCCGTGGTTCGCCAGCAATGCCGATGAAACCCTGGCGCCCACCACCTCGCGGCAAATCGAAGCCGGCGTGAAATACGACTGGCGCCGTATCAGCTTCGCGGCCGCCGTGTTCCAGACGCGCCAGGCCTACCAGTACGCCAAGCCGGATGGCGCCGGTGCGTTCACCTACGTGCAACAGGGCGAGCAGAAGAACACCGGGCTGGAGTTGTCGGCCAACGGCTGGGCTACCGAGCGCTTGCAGATCGCAACGAGCGTGGCGGCCATTCGCGCCCGGGTAACCGGCAGCGGCACGCCGGACTACGAAGGCCACCAGGCGATCAACGTGCCCAAGTTGCGCGCCAGCCTCTACGCCGACTATGCCCTGCCCTGGGTAGAGGGTTTGGCCGTGCTTGGCGGCGTGCAATACAGCGCCAAGAAGTACGCGAACCGCACCGGGAATGTGGAGGTTGGAGACTATGCAGTGGTCAATCTCGGCAGCCGCTACACCACCAGAATCGATGGCTACGAGACCGTGTTTCGCCTGAGCGTCGACAACCTGTTCGACAAGCGCTACTGGCGCGACGCGGGCGAGTACATGGGCGATGACTATCTGTTCCAGGGCGCGCCACTGACGGCGCGCCTGAGTGCTTCGGTCAATTTCTGAGGCCGCGCGGCGCTGCCAGCCACAGCGCCGCCATACCACAGGTCAGCAAGCTCCAGCCAAGGTCCTGGGCCCAGGCGACCAGGCTCAGCCCGGCGCCGATCACCAGGTAATACAGCAAGCCAAACACGGCGGCGGCGGTGCCCAGGCGGTCCTGATACGCCACCAGCGCCGCACCCAATACGTTGGGGATTGCCATACCGAACGCCAGCACCACCAGCAGCATCGGCCATACGAATAACCAGCTGTGTTGCAGCATCACCACCCACAGCCCGCCGATTACCGTGACGCCGGCGGCGATCAACACCAACTGCTCGCCGCTCACGCCGCGCTTGAGCAACCGTTTGTTCAACCCTGCCCCGGCACCTGAACCCAGCGCCAGCAACACGCCGCTATAGCCGAACTGGGTGGCGGTCAGCCCCAGGCGCGCGAAGATAAACGGCGCCACGCTGTAATAGGCAAACAACGCGATATTGAACGCGGCCACCAGGCCGACCGAACGCCATATGCCTGTATCCCTGAGCATCAGCCCGAGGGTCTGGCTCAGGGAGGCGGTCGGCACCGAAGCCGGGCGCGTCTCGGGCAAGCCGCACAGGCAGCCGACCCACAACACAAGTGCCAGCGAGAGCAAACCCGCGAGCATGCCGCGATAACCGAAGTACGCCACCAGGGTCGCCCCGCTGAACAGGCCAAGTGCCGGGCTGGCGGCCAGGGCGATGCCCATCACTGAGAACACCTGCGCCAATTGCGCGCCAGAGTAGCGGTCGCGCAGCACCGTCTGCGTGACCACCGAACCGACCGCCGCACCAAAGGCGGCAATGCTTTGCGCCAACAGCAAGCCGTTGAACGTGTTCACACTCAATGCCAGCAGCGAAGCGGCGACGTACATCGCCAAGCCGGCCAACATCACCGGGCGCCGGCCCCAGCGATCACACAACCGCCCCCACACCACCACGCCGAGCGCAAACGCCAGGAAGTACACCGACAGCGTCTGCCCTGCCCGCTCCGGCGCGACCGCAAATGCCTGGCCGATATCGCCCAAGGCAGGGCTGTAAAGGGTCTGGGCCAATTGCGGAAACATCAACAAGGCCGCGGCCAGCACCAACAGGTTTTCAGGTTTCATAATGGGTTCTTCCCAGCACATCAGCGCAAGGATTCTAAACAGTAGCTATCGGGGTATTATCTCGACTTTGACAATTTACCCTTCAAATCGGACAACCTCATGGCCTGGCTTGCTGCCGATGCTGCTTTCGACCCTGACCGTTACCCGGCGCCCGTGATAGGCATCGCCGCATTGCTGGGCGAACACGACTCCGGCCTGCATCAGCACCGGCGTGGGCAACTGCTGTTCACCCAGCAGGGCTGCACGCGCATCACCCTGGATAACCAGCTGTGCCTGCTGCCACCGACACGCGCGGCATGGATACCGTGCGGTGTGCCTCACCGCGCAGTGATGCACAAAACCGTGGATTATCGGTCGGTGTATATGAGCCAGATCGTGGCCGATCAACTGCCGAAACAAGTGCGAGTGATCGAGGTCAGCCCATTGCTGCGCGCCGTGCTGGAACCCATGGCCATGGCCCCCTTCGAGACCGATTGGCAGCGTGGCCGCTACTCCCATCTGCTGGCGTTGTGCGTGGATGAAATCCTGCAGGCCGTCGAGCAGCCCCTGCTCTTGCCCCTGCCCCAGGACAAGCGCCTGGCGCCGTTGCTGGCGGCGCTTGACCGCTTGCCGCCAGCGCTACACGACCTGGAAAAACAAATCGGCGCCAGCGCCAAGACCATCGGCCGGATCTTCCTGCGGGAAACCGGCATGGGGTATCAGCAATGGCGCCAACAGTGGCGTTTGATGCGGGTCATTGAACTGCTTGCCACGGGGCGCAGCCTGGGCTACTGCGCCTTTGAACTGGGTTTCGCCAGCGACAGCGCGCTGATCGCCTTTTTCAAGGGCCTGACCGGCACCACGCCGCGTGGCTATTTCAAGGCAGGTTGAAGGGTTACTTGGGCATCTTGCGAAAGCCTACGGCGAGGCGGTTCCAGCTGTTGATCGTGGCGATGGCGACGCTCAGGTCGACCTGCTCCTTGGCGCTGAACTCGGCGGCCAGCGCGTTGAAATCTTCATCCGGGGCGTGGGTCTGGCTGAGCAAGGTCAGGCTTTCGGCCCAGGCCAGGGCGGCGCGTTCACGCGGGGTAAAGAACGGCGTTTCGCGCCAGGCCGAGAGGGTGTACAGGCGGCGTTCGGTTTCACCACCTTTGCGGGCGTCGGCGGTGTGCATGTCGAGGCAGAAGGCGCAGCCGTTGATCTGCGAGACACGCAGGCGGATCAGTTCCAGCAGTGGCAATTCGATGGACAATTTGCCGACAGCGGCTTCCAGAGCGAGCATGGCTTTCATGGCGTCTGGGGAGGCGGTGTAGAAATCGGTACGCGGTTGCATGGTGGTTCTCCGGAGCGGTGGGGTTGGTGGCTAGGTTAGTGACCGGAGGGTGGGGGAGGAATATCCAATTCCGGGGAAGAATGGGTGACCAATTTTTGGGGTTTTGGGGTTTTGGGTGCATATCCGTTGCTGCGGTTATGGCCGCCTATGGTTTCGCCCTTACGGCCATCCCTTTCAAGGTCTTGGTTTAAGGCTGTTTATTCGATTTAGCAGCCTTGAGCACTCTGTCTGTCGATAGATGAACTCGTGCCGCCTTGCCTTCCAACCACTCTTTGGGTTTTGGTTTTTTAGGGCCGCGGGTGCTTTTGGAAACTTGCTTCGCTTTGATTAACCTCGCCAGTCCCAACAGCCGCTCTGCAAGTCCTCGCGGAGTCTGTTCAACTGGGAAGTTTTCCGCTGGCACAGCGA
>NZ_JBAWDE010000364.1:0-2927 GCF_049590575.1 Pseudomonas sp. | reverse complement strand
CTATCGGGGGCAAGCCCCCTCCCACATTTGATCGCATTAGCAGTTCGGAAAAGTTGTTTGTTAGGTCTCATCGGAGTCTGGCAATGGCATTACGCGAAACATGTTTATGGGAACACCTGACCCCCGGCCGGCCGGATCGCGCTGCGCTCGCGGGCGAGCTCAAGGTGGATGTGTGCGTGATCGGCGCCGGCATCACCGGTTTGTCGGCGGCCGTGCACCTGCTGGAACAGGGTAAAAGCGTCGCCGTACTCGAGGCCCATCGCACCGGGCACGGCGGTTCCGGGCGCAACGTGGGGCTGGTGAACGCCGGCCTGTGGATCCCGCCGGATGAGATCGAGGCCGGTTTCGGCGAAGCGGTCGGCAGCCAGCTCAACCGTATGCTGGGCGCGGCACCGTCGCTGGTGTTCAGCCTGGTCGACAAGTACAACATCGATTGCCAACTGCGCCGCGAGGGCACCCTGCACATGGCGCACAACGCCCGTGGCGAGGCGGATTTGCGCAGTCGTGAGGAACAATGGAAACGCCGTGGCGCGCCGGTGGAACTGCTCACCGGGCAGGCTTGCGAGCAGGCCACCGGTACCAAGAAAATCGCTGCCGCCTTGCTGGACCGGCGTGCTGGCACCCTGAACCCTATGGCCTACACCTGCGGCCTGGCCAACGCCGCCGTGGGGTTGGGCGGGCAGTTGTTTGACCATTCCCCGGTCACCCAGCTGGAGCGCCAAGGCACGAACTGGTCGGTGCAGACTGCTGGCGGCGCGGTGCAGGCTGCACAGGTTGTGATCGCCTCGAATGCCTACACCGAAGGTGAATGGACGGAGCTGCGGCGCAACTTTTTTCCCGGCTATTACTACCAGGTCGCGTCCGCGCCGCTGACCGATGAAAACGCCCGGCAAATCCTGCCGGGCGGCCAGGGCTCTTGGGACACGCGCCAGGTGCTGAGCAGCATCCGTCGCGATGCCGATGGCCGCCTGTTGCTCGGCAGCCTGGGCAACGGTAACCAGAAACCGGGGTGGTTCCTCAAGGCGTGGGCCGATCGGGTGCAGCAACATTACTTCCCGTACCTCAAATCGGTGCAATGGGAGTACACCTGGACCGGCTGCATCGCCTTCACCCCCGACCACCTGATGCGCCTGTTCGAACCGGCGCCGGGCCTGGTGGCAGTCACGGGCTATAACGGGCGCGGCGTGACCACCGGCAGCGTGGTCGGCAAGGCGTTTGCCGACTACCTGTGTCATCAGAAGCCCCAGGCGTTGCCGATCCCCTTTGCGCCCATGCAGCCGCTGGCCGGGGTGGGCCTGCGCAGTTGCCTGTACGAAGCCGGATTCTCGCTGTATCACGCCGGGCAATGCCTGCGGATCGTGATCTGATCAGCGAAATACCGCTCAAAAGCCTGCGTTTTCTTCGCAGGCTACTAATCTGTATTGGTGCAAGTCGTAGCAATCACGCACTGTAAATGTGCAGTTCCGTTACGCACTTTGTTACAGGTGTAGGCACTGCCGTTTATCCGTCTGGTTGCAGGTGCGACCTGCCGAGGTTGTACTTTTTCAGCTCGCCGGTTGCACCTATTGAAGCTAGACGGTTGCACGTCCTGGCAAAAGGAGTCGAAACGCCAGCAATCACAATGACACCGTGTCTTTTTGAAGAATAAAAACGTAATGGCACGAGGCTTGCTCTGGGCTTTCGGTGAAAAGTTTGAATGCAAGTCGTCGTGCCAAAAATCAAAAATATCGGAGCACCACTCATGTCCCAGACGTTTTACAAGAAAGGTTTTCTGGCCCTCGCCGTTGCTGCGGCGCTGGGTGTTTCTACGTTTGTTCAAGCTGATGTGAAGATTGGCGTGGCGGGGCCGATGACCGGCGCCAACGCGTCATTCGGTGAGCAGTACATGAAGGGTGCCCAGGCGGCGGCCGAAGTGATCAACAAGGCCGGCGGTATCAACGGCGAGAAAGTGGTGCTGGTGGCAGGCGACGACGCCTGTGAGCCCAAGCAAGCCGT
Organism: Pseudomonas sp.; assembly: GCF_049590575.1. GTDB lineage: Bacteria > Pseudomonadota > Gammaproteobacteria > Pseudomonadales > Pseudomonadaceae > Aquipseudomonas. Next base: position 932 of record NZ_JBAWDE010000364.1, on the reverse strand, counting down.
GGCCGTGGCCAACCGCCTGGCTGACCAGGACAAAGTGATCGGCGTGGTCGGGCACTTCTGCTCGTCGAACACCATCCCGGCCTCCGAGGTTTACGACGAAGCAGGCATCATCGCGATTACCCCAGGCTCCACTAACCCACAAGTCACCGAACGCGGCCTGGGCGCCATGTTCCGCATGTGCGGGCGCGACGACCAGCAAGGCATCGTCGCCGGCGATTACATCGTCGACGTGCTCAAGGGCAAGAAAGTCGCGGTCATCAACGACAAAGACACTTATGGCAAAGGCCTGGCCGACGCCACCGCTGCCCAACTGACCAAGCGCGGCGTGAAACCTGTGCTGGAAGAAGGCCTGACCCGTGGCGAGAAAGACTTCAGCGCCCTGGTGACCAAAATCCGCTCCCTGGGCGCCGACGTCGTGTACTTCGGTGGCCTGCACCCGGAAGCCGGCCCATTGGTTCGCCAGATTCGTGAGGCTGGCCTGAAAGACGTCAAGTTCATGTCCGATGACGGCGTAGTGACCGATGAACTGGTGGCCACCGCTGGCGGCGCGCAATACGTCGATGGCGTGTACATGACCTTCGGCGCCGACCCGCGCCTGCTGCCGGACAGCAAGGCCGTGGTGGAAGAGTTCCGCAAGGCCGGCTACGAGCCAGAAGGCTACACCCTGTACGCCTACGCCTCGCTGCAGGCCCTGGCCGCCGGCTTCAACGGCGCCAAGTCCAACAAGGGCGAAGACGCAGCCAAATGGCTGAAAGCGCACCCGGTCAAAACCGTGATGGGCGAGAAGACCTGGGACGCGAAAGGCGACCTGAAAATCTCCGACTACGTGGTTTACCAGTGGGATAAAGACGGCAAATACCACCAGCTGGAAAAGCAGAAGTAATCCATGTGGGAGGGGGCTTGCCCCCGATAGCGGAGTGTCAGTCAACAGT
>NZ_JBAWDE010000363.1:0-6973 GCF_049590575.1 Pseudomonas sp. | reverse complement strand
CCGCAAACCACCGGTGGCGCCGCGGCCACGGCGGGCGCGATTCAGCCTGGCCAGCCATTGCTGGACGCCAACGGTCAGCAGATCATGGACCCGGCCACCGGCCAGCCGATGCTCGCCCCGTACCCGGCGGACAAGCGTAACCAGTCGACCAAGAACTTCGAACTCGACCGTTCGATCAGCCACACCAAGCAGCAACAGGGCCGTGTCAATCGCCTGTCGGTGTCGGTAGTGGTCGATGATCAGGTCAAGATCAACCCGGCCGATGGCGCAGTGACCCGTGCGCCGTGGAGCGCCGACGAATTGGCGCGCTTCACGCGCCTGGTGCAGGACGCCGTCGGTTTTGACGCCAGCCGTGGTGACAGCGTCAGCGTGATCAACATGCCGTTCTCCGCCGAGCGCGGTGAAGTGATCGCCGAAGCCGCGTTCTATACGCAGCCGTGGTTCTGGGACATCGTCAAGCAAGTGCTGGGTGTGTTGTTCATCCTGGTGCTGGTGTTCGGTGTGTTGCGTCCGGTGCTCAACAACATCACCGGTAACGGCAAGAAACAGCTCGCGGCCTTTGGTGGCAGCGACGTCGAGTTGGGTGGCATGGGCGGCCTGGATGGCGAACTGGCCAACGACCGCGTCAGCCTCGGCGGCCCGCAAAGCATCCTGTTGCCAAGCCCGAGCGAAGGTTACGACGCTCAGCTGAATGCAATCAAAAGTCTGGTGGCAGAAGACCCGGGTCGTGTGGCCCAGGTCGTGAAAGAGTGGATCAACGCAGATGAGTGATAATCGAGCCGCTGTTGCCAAGCTCACCAAGGTCGACAAAGCCGCTGTGCTGCTGCTGTCCCTCGGTGAAACCGACGCCGCCCAAGTGCTGCGGCACATGGGCCCTAAAGAGGTCCAGCGAGTGGGCGTGGCCATGGCGCAAATGCGCAATGTGCACCGTGAGCAAGTCGAACAGGTGATGAGCGAGTTCGTCGAGATCGTCGGCGACCAGACCAGCCTGGGCGTCGGCTCCGACAGCTATATCCGCAAGATGCTGACCTCGGCCCTGGGCGAAGACAAAGCCAATGGCCTGATCGACCGCATCCTGTTGGGCGGTAACACCAGCGGCCTCGACAGCCTGAAATGGATGGAGCCGCGTGCCGTCGCCGACGTGATCCGCTACGAGCACCCGCAGATCCAGGCCATCGTGGTGGCGTACCTCGACCCCGACCAGGCCGGTGAAGTGCTCGGCCACTTCGACCATAAAGTGCGCCTGGACATCATCCTGCGCGTGTCGTCGTTGAACACCGTGCAGCCGGCGGCGTTGAAAGAACTCAACACGATTCTCGAGAAGCAGTTCTCGGGCAACTCGAATGCCTCGCGCACCACCCTGGGTGGTATCAAACGCGCGGCCGACATCATGAACTTCCTCGACAGCTCGGTCGAAGGCCAGTTGATGGACTCGATCCGCGAGATCGACGACACCCTGTCCGGCCAGATCGAAGACCTTATGTTCGTGTTCAACAACCTCTCCGATGTCGACGACCGTGGCATCCAGGCGCTGTTGCGTGAAGTGTCGTCGGATGTGTTGGTGCTGGCCCTCAAGGGGTCGGACGAAGGCGTCAAGGAAAAGATCTTCAAGAACATGTCCAAGCGTGCTTCCGAACTGTTGCGCGACGACCTCGAGGCCAAGGGCCCGGTGCGCGTCAGCGACGTGGAAACCGCGCAGAAAGAAATCCTCACCATTGCCCGCCGTATGGCCGAAGCCGGAGAAATCGTTCTCGGCGGGAAGGGCGGCGAAGAAATGATTTAAGGCGCCACTCATGTCGAACAAAGATGAGGCACCCAGCGATCTGATTCGCGCACGGGATGTCGGCGGGTTCGACATCTGGTCGTTGCCCAGTTTCGACCCGCATGTGCCGGAGCCTGAGCCCGAGCCGGTAGAAGAGTTGCCGGCGGAAATGGAAGAGGTGCCGCTGGATGAAGTCCAGCCACTGACCCTGGAAGAGTTGGAAAGCATCCGCCAGGAGGCCTACAACGAAGGCTTCGCGGCGGGTGAAAAAGACGGTTTTCGCAGCACCACGCTGAAGGTGCGCCAGGAGGCCGAGGAGGCGCTGAGCGTCAAGCTGGCCAGCCTGGAACGCTTGATGGACACCCTGTTCGACCCTATCGCCGAGCAGGATGCGCAGATCGAAAAAGCCATGGTCGGCCTGGTCGAGCACATCGCCCGCCAAGTCATCCAGCGCGAACTGGTGCTGGACTCCAGCCATATCGAAAGCGTGATGCGCGAAGCCCTCAAGCTGCTGCCCCTGGGCGTCGGCAACGTGCGGCTGTACATCAACCCGCAGGATTTCGAACAGGTCAAAGCCCTGCGCGAGCGCCATGAAGAAACCTGGCGCATCGTCGAGGATGCGGCGCTGCAGCCCGGTGGTTGCCGCGTCGAGACCGAGCACAGCCGCATCGATGCCACGGTGGAAACCCGTATCAGCCAGATCATGGCCAAGCTGCTGGACCAGGTGCATGAGCAGGTCCTGAACCCGGCCGAGCCTGACCTGAGCGTGGACCTGGACGCCGCCGATGCGCCTTGACCGCACCAGCTTCGCCAAGCGCCTGAGTGGCTATACCGAAGCCACCGAGTTGCCCGGCCAGCCGATCCTCGAAGGGCGCCTGCTGCGTATGGTCGGCCTGACCCTCGAAGCCGAGGGCCTGCGCGCCGCCATGGGCAGCCGTTGCATGGTGATCAACGACGACAGCTACCACCCGGTGCAGGTCGAAGCCGAAGTCATGGGCTTTTCCGGCAGCAAGATTTTCCTGATGCCTGTGGGCAGCCTGGCGGGCATCGCGCCCGGCGCCCGCGTGGTGCCGTTGGCCGACACCGGTCGCCTGCCGATGGGCATGAGCATGCTCGGCCGCGTGCTCGATGGCGCCGGTCGCGCGCTGGACGGCAAGGGCGGCATGAAGGCCGAAGACTGGGTGCCGATGGACGGCCCGACCATCAACCCGCTCAACCGCAACCCGATCAGCGTGCCGCTCGACGTGGGCATTCGCAGCATCAACGGTTTATTGACGGTCGGCCGCGGCCAGCGTCTGGGGCTGTTCGCCGGTACCGGCGTGGGTAAGTCGGTATTGCTCGGCATGATGACGCGCTTTACCGAAGCCGACATCATCGTGGTCGGGCTGATCGGCGAGCGGGGTCGTGAGGTCAAGGAGTTCATCGAGCACAGCCTCGGTGAAGAAGGCCTCAAGCGCTCAGTCGTGGTCGCGTCGCCGGCGGACGATGCGCCGTTGATGCGTTTGCGCGCCGCGATGTACTGCACGCGCATCGCCGAATATTTTCGCGACAAGGGCAAGAACGTCCTGTTGCTGATGGATTCGCTCACGCGTTTCGCCCAGGCCCAGCGGGAAATCGCCCTGGCCATTGGCGAGCCGCCGGCCACCAAAGGCTACCCGCCGTCAGTGTTCGCCAAGCTGCCCAAGCTGGTGGAGCGCGCCGGTAATGCCGAGGCCGGTGGCGGTTCGATCACCGCGTTCTATACGGTATTGTCCGAAGGCGATGACCAGCAGGACCCGATTGCCGACTCGGCGCGGGGCGTGCTCGACGGTCACATCGTGCTGTCGCGGCGCCTGGCGGAGGAGGGTCACTACCCGGCCATCGACATCGAAGCGTCGATCAGCCGGGTGATGCCGGCCGTGGTCACGCCGGAGCATATGGCCCGCGCGCAGCATTTCAAGCAGTTGTGGTCGCGCTACCAGCAGAGCCGCGACTTGATCAGCGTCGGCGCCTATGTGGCCGGTGGTGATCGCGAAACCGACCTGGCCATCGCCCTGCAACCGCAGTTGGTGACTTACCTGCGCCAGGGCCTCAACGACAAGATCAGCATGGGTGAAAGTGAAGCGCACCTGGGCTCGATCTTCGCCCCGGCGCCAGGCGGCTAAGCCATGGCCAGCAGCCGTTCCTCGCGCCTGGCGCCGGTGGTCGACATGGCTGAAAAAGCCGAAAAGACCGCTGTGCAGCGCCTGGGTTACTTCCAGGGCCAGGTGCGCCTGGCGGAAAGCAAGCTGGGCGACCTTGAGCGTTTTCGCGGCGAGTACCAACAGCAGTGGATCGAGCGCGGCACCAAGGGTGTATCGGGCCAGTGGCTGATGGGCTACCAGGGCTTCCTCAATCAGCTCGAGACGGCCGTCGGCCAGCAGCGCCAGAGCCTGGCGTGGCACCAGAACAACCTCGACAAGGCGCGCGAAAGTTGGCAGGCGGCGTTCGCCCGCGTCGAGGGTTTGCGCAAACTGGTGCAGCGCTACATCGACGAAGCGCGGGCGATTGAAGACAAGCGCGAGCAGAAATTACTCGATGAACTGTCCCAGCGCCTGCCGCGCAAAGACGTTTACTGACAGTTGCCCACCGCCCCATCACCTGCTACACCTTGTGTCTATTGCCAATGACAAGGAAGCAGTTGCATGTCAGTCGAGTCAGAAGTATCCCCGGACGGGAAGAAGTTGACGATCGCTATCAAGGGCCGGTTCGATTTCGGCAGCCACCAGACGTTTCGTGAGGCCTACGAGCGGTTCTACAAGGACCCTCAGCTGTATGTCGTCGACCTGAAAGACACCACCTACATGGACAGTTCCGCCCTGGGCATGCTCTTGCTGCTGAGGGATCATGCCGGCGGCGAAGCGGCGCAGGTCCGGGTGATCAACAGCAATTGCGATGTGCGCAAGATCCTCGCCATCTCCAACTTCGACAAACTGTTCGACATCAGTTGAGCGTCCTGGCCCCCGTGCTTGAGGCGCTGACGATCCTTATTGCCGAGGACAGCGCCGCCGACCTGTTGCTGCTGTCGACCATCGTGCGCCGCCAGGGCCATCAAGTGCTCACCGCCAGCAACGGCGAGGAAGCGGTCGAGGTGTTTACCCGTGAGCGTCCGCAACTGGTGTTGATGGACGCGCTGATGCCGGTGATGGATGGCCTGGAAGCCGCGCGCCGGATCAAGCAGTTGGCGGGTGAAGCGCTGGTGCCGATCATTTTCCTCACCTCCTTGCGCGAAAGCGAAGCCCTGGCCCACTGTCTGGATGCCGGTGGGGATGACTTCCTGCCCAAGCCTTATAACCAACTGATCCTGGCGGCAAAGATCAACGCCATGGACCGCCTGCGCCGGTTGCAGGCTACGGTCCTGCAGCAGCGCGACCTGATCGCCAAACACCACGACTATCTGTTGCAAGAGCAGCGGGTGGCCAAGGCGGTGTTCGACAAGGTCGCGCATTCCGGTTGTATCAACGCCGCGCCGAATATCCGCTACCTGCAATCGCCCTATGCGTTGTTCAACGGCGACCTGCTGCTGGCTGCCTATACGCCGTCGGGAGACATGCATGTGCTGCTCGGCGACTTCACCGGGCACGGCTTGCCGGCGGCGGTGGGGGCCATGCCGCTGGCGGAAGTGTTCTACGGCATGACTGCCAAGGGCTACGGCCTGGCGCAAACCCTGCGGGAGATGAATGCCAAGCTCAAGCGCATCCTGCCGGTGGACATGTTTTGCTGCGCCACCCTGTTGTGCCTGAGCACGCAACGGCGGGTGGTCGAGGTGTGGAACGGCGGCATGCCCGACGGCTACGTGCATGAAATCACCAGCGGCAAGCGCACGCCGCTGGCGTCGCGGCATTTGCCGCTGGGGGTGCTGTCGGCGGACGCGTTTGATGACCGTACCGAAGTCTGGCCGATGGCGCTGGGCGACCGTGTGTTCCTGCTTTCCGATGGCGTGCTCGACACCGCCGATGCCAACGACCAGCTATTTGGCGCCAAGCGTTTGCAGCAGGTATTCGCCGCCAACCGCGAGCCCGACCGTTTGTTCGAGGACATCGAACAGGCGCTGGCGGCGTTTCGCGGCGAGGCGCGGGATGACGTGAGCATGGTCGAAATCACCCTGCAGCCCGGCCAATCCCTGCGCGCCACCGGGCCGTTGTATGCCGACAGCGGCCAGTCCTGCCCGCTGGATTGGTCGGTGAGTTTCGAGTTTCGCGCCGAGACCCTCAAGCGCTACAACCCGTTGCCGTACCTGTTGCAACTGCTGCTGGAGATCCACGGCCTGCGCGAGCAGAGCGGGGCGCTCTACAGTGTGATGGCGGAGTTGTATTCCAACGCCCTGGAACATGGCGTGCTGGGCCTGGACTCGCGGCTCAAGCGCGATGCCCAGGGGTTTGCCGAATACTATCGCCAGCGCAACACGCGCCTGGCGCAACTGAACAGCGGTTACGTGCGCGTGCATGTGCAGGTGGTGCCCACCCAGACGGGCGGCAAGATGACGTTGCGGGTGGAAGACAGCGGCCCCGGCTTCGACGTGGAGCAAGTGCTGGCGCGGCCGCTGGATATCGACCGACTGTCCGGCCGGGGCTTGAGCCTGGTGCGTCAATTGAGCAGCGATGTCCGCTGGTCCGATGGCGGACGCAGTGTCTGCGTGGAGTTTTGCTGGGGGGCTCTGGCATAATCCGCCGATTCTTGATCAAGGAGCGAGCAAGTGGTTGATATACATCTGGACCCGGACGTGTTGTCGGGGTTGCGGGAGGTCATGGAGGGTGAGTATCCCAAGCTGCTAGATACCTTTCTTGACGATTCCCAGAAGCGGGTCGAAGCGTTGCGCAAGGCACGCGATGATGCCAAGGCGCTGGGGCGGATTGCGCACAGCTTCAAGGGCAGCAGTGGCAATCTGGGGGCGGTGCGGTTGGCGCAGTTGTGTCAGCGGTTGGAGCTGGAGTCGGTTGAGTCCTCCGTGGATCTGGGGGCGTTGGTGGATCTGATTGATCGGGAGTTTGCTTTGGTTCGGCCGATGTATGAGTTGGAGCGGGGGCGGTTTGGGGTTTGAGGTTTTGGTTTTGGTTTTGAGGACATATCCGTTGCTGCGGTAACGGCTTCTTATGGTTCCGCTCTTACAGCGGCTCACTTTTTGAGGGACCAAAAAGTAAGCAAAAAGTCCTCGCCCCAACACTCGGCACCTCGCCTAGGCTCGGTGTGCCC
>NZ_JBAWDE010000362.1:0-11810 GCF_049590575.1 Pseudomonas sp. | reverse complement strand
GCGCAAGCCCAGCCTTTTACGCCGCATCCGCCCGCACTGGAAACCGCTGGCCACCGCCGCCGTGCTGTTGATCGGCCTGTTCAGCTTCAGCAACTTGCCGGTGCGCCTGCAAGCCGACCACCTCACCGTGGTGGGCGAGCGCCAGCGCCTGCAACTGGACGACGGCTCCAAGGTGCTGCTGAACACCAACTCGGCGTTTTCCAGCAGTATCAAGGACCATCAGCGCATCGCCCGTCTGTATCAGGGCGAAGCCTTCTTCGACATCGTGCCCAGCCACGGCCTGCCCCTGGAGATCGACGCCGGCCCGGTGCGCGCCAGCGTGCGCGATACCGCCTTCGCCGTGCGTTACCTCGACGGCGAAGCCCAGGTGCAAGTGCAGCGCGGTGACGTGGACCTGAGCAACACCTTCGACGATGCACGCGTGCGCCTGCGTGCCGGTGAAAGCATCCGCATCGGGCCCAAGGGTTTTGGCCAACCCGCCAAGCTCGATGCCACCAAGGACCTGGCCTGGGTGCAGGGCCGGCTGATCTTCGAAAACTGCCCGATGAGCGAAGTGCTCGCCGAGCTGCGGCGCTATTACCCTGGCTGGATCGTCAACACCAACGACCAGCTCGCCAGCGTGGCGGTGACCGGCAATTACCGCCTCGACCAACCGCTGGATGTGGTGCGCTCCCTGGCACACATCACCTCGGCCAAGCTGTCGGAATACCCCGCGCTGGTCATCTTGAACTAAATGAGAATTATTTTTACTCGATAGCCCTCGGCGGTACGTCTCGTCTTAGCCAATGCAACTGATTCCTATTTGGTCCAGTTCGCAACTATAAGATTCGTACCTTTCGGAGCGCTCTCGATGTCCTCTCGTTTCAACCGCCGGCCCTCTTCGCCCGTCTTGTCCCTATTGACCGCGGCCATCCTGCTGACTGGCGTGCCGACCCTGTCCGCCAGCGCCGCCGAACCGGCCCCACGCAGCCACGGCAACTACAATTTCAGCATCGAGCAACAGCCGCTGGTCTCGGCCTTGAACGCCTTCACCGCCGTCACCGGCTGGCAAGTCGGCCTGCCGGCGGAACTCGGCCAGGGCGTGTCGTCGCCGGGCGTGCGCGGCCCGCTGTCGCCGGAAAAAGCCCTGGACCGGCTGTTGGTGGGGACCAACCTGGGCTACCGCAAACTGGGCAATAACAACATCGTCCTGGAAAAGCGCGCGGCGGGCGCCACCCTCAACCTGCAACAGGTGACCATCAGCGCCACGCGCAACGAGCAGGACGTCAACAGCGTACCCAGCACCGTCAGCGTGCATGCGCGCGAGGAGCTGGACCGCCAGAACGTCAACAACATCCGCGAACTGGTGCGCTACGAGCCTGGGGTCTCGGTGGGCGGCGCCGGCACCCGTGCCGGCAATGCCGGTTTCAACATTCGCGGCATCGATGGCGACCGCATCCTCACGCAGGTGGACGGCGTGGAAGTGCCGGACAACTTCTTCAACGGCCCCTACGCCAAGACCCGTCGCAACTACGTCGACCCGGAAATCGTCAAGCGCGTGGAGATCCTGCGCGGCCCGGCCTCGGCCTTGTACGGCAGCAGCGCCATCGGCGGCGCGGTGAGTTACTTCACCCTCGACCCGGATGACATCATCAAGCCCGGCCAGGACGTCGGCGCCCGCCTGAAGACCGGCTACAGCTCGGCTGACGAAAGCTGGCTGACCTCCGGCACCGTCGCCGGCCGCGTGCAGGACTTCGACGGCCTGCTGCACCTGAGCCAGCGCAATGGCCACGAGACCGAATCCTACAATGGCAACAACGCCACCGGCCTGGCCCGTACCGGCGCCAACCCGGAAGAGGCGCGCACCACCAATATCCTGGCCAAGTTGGGCTGGAACTATGGCGACGACAATCGCCTGGGCCTGACCTATGAGAAATACAAGGATGATCGTGACGTCAACCTGAAGAACGCGGTCGGTGGCCCGTTCGTTGGCGGCCGGGGATTCAACCTCTACCGCGACCGCCGCGGCAATGACACCATCACCCGTGAACGCTTCGGCCTGGAAAACAGCTTCGCGCTCGAATCGCCGATTGCCGACCGCATCAAGACCAGCCTCAACTACCAGATCGCCAAGACCGACCAGACCACGGCCGAAATCTATCAGTCAGGCCGTCGTGTGTTGCGTACCCGCGACACGCTCTACCAGGAAAAACAGTGGGTGTTCGATGCGCAGCTGGACAAGGCGTTCAGCCTCGGTGAAACCGACCACCAAGTGACCTACGGCACCACCCTCAAACAGCAGAAAGTCACCGGCTCGCGCGAAGGCAGCGCCACTTGCGTCGCGGTCGGCAGCGGGTGCACCGCCATTGGCGCGCCCAGCCCGAGCGCCAGCGACAGTGTGAAGAAGTCCAGCGACTTCCCGGACCCGACCATCAACACCTACTCGCTGTTCGCGCAGGATCAGATCGCCTGGGGCAAATGGACCTTCCTGCCCGCCGTACGCTATGACTACACCCAGCTCAAACCCAAGCTGACCCAGGAGTTCCTCAATACCGTGAACCCAACGGGTACGGACCCGGTGAGCGACAAGGAGAAAACCTGGCACCGCGTCACGCCCAAGTTCGGCCTGACCTACGCCCTGACCGATCACTACACCCTGTTCGGCCAGTACGCTGAAGGTTTCCGCACACCGTCCGCGAAGGCGCTGTACGGCCGTTTCGAGAACTTGAATCTCGGCTACACCGTTGAGCCAAACCCGGACCTCAAACCGGAAACCAGCAAAGGCGTGGAAACCGGTATTCGCGGCAACTTCGACGCAGGCTCCTTCGAGATCGCGGCGTTCTATAACAAATACCGCGACTTTATCGACGAAGACAACGCGGTGGTCGGTGGTACTGTCGAGCAGTTCCAGGCCATCAATATCAAGCGGGCCACCATCAAGGGCGCGGAAGCCAAGGGCCGCCTGAACCTGGATGCATTTGGTGCGCCACAAGGCCTCTACACCCAGGGAGCGATTTCCTACACCCACGGTCGCAATGACGATAACGGCGAACCGCTCAATAGCGTCAACCCGCTCAAGGGCGTGTTTGGCCTGGGTTATGAGCAAGAACAATACGGTGCGCTGGTCAGCTGGACCCTGGTGAAAAAGCAGGATCGCGTCGACAGCTCCACCTTCCACGCGCCCGACGGCAGCACCGACGGCCCGTTCAAGACCCCAGGCTTCGGCGTCGTCGACCTCACGGCGTTCTACAAGGTCACAGACGACGTGACCATCAACGGCGGGCTCTACAACCTCACCGACAAAAAGTACTGGAACTGGGATGACGTGCGCAGCTACGACAGCGTCGGCGAAGCCGCTGTCACCGGCCCGGCCAACCTCGACCGCCTGACACAGCCCGGTCGTAACTTTGCGATCAACGTGATCTGGGACATTTAACCGCGCCCTCTCACCTCGTCGAACTATCAGCGACGAGGTGAGGATTTTTTACTGTGGCGCGTCTTCTTGTTCGTCTAGTTGATAACAGCTCTCTTTCGAGCACCAAGGCGCTTCCCTTCTCAAGGACTTTTTCATGACCGCTTCCCCTACCGCAGAACGCGCAAGCCTGCGCTCCCAGCGCCTGAACCAGATCACCCACGAACCGCACACCAAGCTGGATGCGCTGGTCAAGGCGCACGCGCCGTTTGAAACCCAGGCCAACTTCGCGCGCTTTGTGGTCGCGCAGTACCTGTTCCAATCGGAGCTGGTGGCCCTGTACAACGATGCCGAACTGATCAAGATCGTGCCTGACCTGGCCGAGCGCTGCCGCGCCGAAGCCGCCCGACTGGACCTGGGCGACCTCGACACCGACGTGCCGGCACCGGTCGCCGGCGCAGTGAAAAACCCGAGCAAGGCCGAAGCCCTGGGCTGGCTGTTCGTGTCCGAAGGCTCCAAGCTCGGTGCTGCATTCCTGATCAAGCGTGCCGTAGGCCTGGGCCTGAGCGAGACCTTCGGTGCCCGCCACCTGGGTGAGCCGGCCGGTGGTCGTGCCGAAGGCTGGAAGCGCTTCACCCGCACCCTGGACGCCCTGGAATTCAGCGCCGAAGAAGAAGCTGCGGTGGAAAAAGGCGCCATCGACGCGTTTGTACGCTTCACCGTTTTGCTCGAACAGGCGTACGCTAGCGCCCCTGAACTGGCTTAATTTTGCCGGTAGACACCGATTCAATGTGGGAGCTGGCTTGGCTGCGATGCAGCCACCTCGGTCTGTCTGTCGGACCAAGTCGATGCAATCGCAGGCAAGCCAGCTCCCACATTCGAGCGCATTCCAACGCGGGCAATGTGTAAACCTCCCCATTAGAAAGCTCCACCATGACCGGCAAAACCCAATCCACCTCGAAAATCGCGCAGATCCTCTTCGGCCTGCTGGCCTACGTCAGCCTGGGTATCGGGTTGGTGGCGATTGTCGTGCCGGGTTTACCGACCACCGAGTTCATCCTGCTGGCCGCCTGGGCCGCTACCAAAAGTTCGCCACGCCTCAGCGCCTGGCTGGAAAACCACCGGCTGTTCGGGCCGATCCTGTTCAACTGGCGCAACGGCAAGATTATCGCGCGCCGGGCCAAGGTCAGCGCCACCGTAAGCATGCTGCTGTGCGCCATCCTGATGCTGGTGATGCTCGACCATGGGTGGCCGATTTACCTGGCGATTGCCGGGATGGGCCTGGGCAACCTGTGGATCTGGTCGCGCCCGGAACGCCTCGCAGAGCCCGCGTAGCGTTGGCTGTAGGGGTTCTCCTACCGCTCATCGCCTCCCCCTAATGAAATAAATTGTTACGCCGATGTTTCAGACATAGCGCTGAATGGACTTGGCCTGCACTGCGTGCCTTCCTACAAGTCCCCTCGTGAGTAAGCCTATGTTCAACTCCCTCTCCATCCGCCTGAAAATCGTGCTGCTGTCCGGCCTTTGCCTGCTGGGGGTGATCGCGCTGGTGGTCAGCATCAATATCTACAACACCAACCAGAACGATGAACTGGTCAGCGATTCAAGCTCGCGCATGCTCACCGCCAACGTCGAACAACTGCTGCAGGCCAAGGCTGCCGAGCAAGCCGTGCAGTTGCAGAAAACCTTCGGCGACACGCTGACGGCGGCGAATGCCCTGGCCGACCAGGTCAAGGACCTGCGTAGCCTGGCCACCCAGCGCGGCCTGGAGCCCGGCGCCCTGCGCGAAGAGCTCAACCGGAGCCTCAAAACCGCGTTCGACCGCAACAGCAAGGTGCTGGGCATATGGCTGTCGTTCGAACCCAACGGCCTGGATGGCAAGGACAGCGAATTCATCGATGACAAAGCGCGCGTTTCCAACGAAAAAGGCCGTTTCTCCAGTTACTGGAGCCGTGCCGGTGGCGAAGGCCTGAACACCATCATGGTCGAGGAAGACCTGAACAAAACCGCGCTCAACCTCAGCGGTACGCCCTACAACATCTGGTACACCTGCCCACGCGACACCCGCGCCACCTGCCTGCTCGACCCCTATGAGGACACGGTAGCCGGCAAACCCGTGCTGATGACCACCATCTCCCTGCCGCTGATCGTGGACGGCAAAGTGATCGGCGTGGTCGGCGTCGACATCGCCCTCAACGCCCTGCAAGCCACCACCGATGCGGCGCAGAAAGACCTGTTCAACGGTGCGGCGCACCTGGAAATCCTCTCAAGCACCGGCCTGATCGCCGCTTACAGTGGCGAGCCGGCCCGTGTCGGCAAGAACCTGATCGACACCCTCGGCGCCGAGGGCAAGGAAATCGTGCAACTGCTGGCCAATGACAACCGCATGATCCGCGAACAGGACGACACCATTCGCGCCGTGTACCCGGTCAAGCCGATTGCCGATGCCAAGTCCTGGGGCGTGTTGATCAAACTGCCGAAAGACGTGATGCTGGCCGATAACGTCAAGTTGCAAGCGGTGCTCGACAAGGCGCAAGCCGCCGGTACGCTCAAGGCCTTGCTGGTGGCCGTCGCTGCCGGTCTGCTGGGCTTGCTGCTGATCTGGCTGACCGCCACCGGCGTGACACGGCCGATCAACAGCGTGGCTGCGATGCTCAAGGACATCGCCAGCGGTGACGGCGACCTCACCCAACGCCTGGCCTACGCCAAAAAAGATGAGCTGGGCGAACTGGTGAACTGGTTCAACCGCTTCCTCGACAAGCTGCAACCGACCATCGCGCAGATCAAGCAAAGCATCACCGAGGCGCGCGGCACGGCGGATCAGTCTTCGGCCATCGCACGCCAGACCAGCGAAGGCATGCAGGTGCAGTTCCGCGAAATCGACCAGGTGGCCACGGCCTCCAACGAAATGAGCGCCACCGCCCACGACGTGGCCAACAGCGCCTCGAATGCCGCCAGCGCGGCACGCGGGGCTGATCAGTCGGCGCGTGAAGGCATGTCGATCATTGAGCAAAGCACTCGCGACATCACCACCCTGGCCGAAGAAGTCAGCAAGGCGGTCGGCGAAGTCGAAGCCCTGGCGGTGAATAGCGAGCAGATCGGCTCAGTGCTGGAGGTGATCCGCAGCATTGCCGAGCAGACCAACCTGCTGGCGCTCAACGCCGCCATCGAAGCTGCGCGCGCCGGCGAAAGCGGCCGCGGTTTTGCGGTGGTGGCCGACGAAGTGCGCAACCTGGCCAAGCGCACCCAGGATTCGGTGGAGGAAATCCGCGTGGTGATCGAGCGCATCCAGAGCGGCACCCGTGGTGTGGTGGCGACCATGCACTCGAGCCAGAGCCAGGCACAAAGCAATGCCGGGCAGATTCATCAAGCGGTGCAAGCCCTGGGCAAGATCAGCGATGCGGTGACGGTGATCAGCGACATGAACCTGCAAATCGCCAGCGCCGCCGAGCAGCAAAGCGCGGTGGCCGAAGAGGTCAACCGCAATGTCTCGGCGATTCGCACCGTGACCGAAACCCTCACCGGCCAGGCCACCGAGTCGGCGGCCATCAGCAGCCAACTCAATGCATTGGCCAGCCAGCAGATGAAGTTGATGGATCAGTTCAAGGTGTAAATGAAGATCCCTGTGGGAGCCGGGCTTGCCCGCGATGGCGGTGGGTCAGTTCCTATATCCATGGCTGACCCACCGCTATCGCAGGCAAGCCAGCTCCCACAAAAAGCAGATCGATAGCGGCTTAAACACCAGGCCAGGCTTGAACAAACGCCGCCACATCTTCCTTCGGCGCAGTGCGCGGCGGGTTCTGCGGGGTGCCCAGGTAGAGGAAGCCAATCACTTCCTCATCCGCCGTCAGCCCCAGGCCCTTGGCGACGTGGGCCGAGTAGGACAATTCGCCGGTGCGCCACACCGCACCAATCCCCTGGGCGTAGGCCGCCAGCAGAATGCCGTGGGCCGCGCAGGCGGCTGCCAGCAGTTGCTCGGACTTGGGCACCTTGAAGTGTTCTTGCAGACGCGCAATCACCACCACCACCAACGGCGCACGCAATGGGCCGTTCTGGGCCTTGTCGATGGCGGCTTGCGGCGCATCGGCGTCCTGCAGGCGCGCCGCTTCTGCCAACAGCGTGCCCATCTGCTCGCGGGCGGCGCCTTCCACCGTCAGGAAACGCCAAGGGCGCAGCTGGCCGTGGTCGGGCGCACGCATGGCCGCGGCGAACAGCACATCACGCTGCTCCTGGGTCGGTGCCGGTTCCAGCAGGCGCGGCACGGAAACACGGTTGAGCAAAGCGTCGAGAGCCTGCATTGGCCACCTCCAGAAAAAAATGTGCGGTCATTCTAACGGGAATGAATCGGGAAGCCACCAAACGATAATTGCTCTTATTCATTGCGTCCCGCCCTGTTAGACTTTGCGGCCTAATTTTCCCCATCGCTTCAGGAAACTCGATGTTCCGTTCGCTTTTTCGCCTGTCCGCAGCGGTGCTGGCTTTAAGCCTGGCTGCCTGCGATGACGCCCCACGCTTCACCAAGGCCGAGCCTGGTGAAGCGCGGGCCGGCGGCGCGACGACGGTGAACAAGCGTGACCAGAACGCGTTTTCCCTGCCCTCGGCCAACCTGCCGCCGACCCGCCGTCTGGATTTCAGTGTCGGCAACAGCTTCTTTCGCAGCCCCTGGGTGATCGCGCCGTCAACCACCACCGCGCGGGATGGCCTGGGCCCGCTGTTCAACACCAACGCCTGCCAGAACTGCCATATAAAAGATGGCCGTGGGCACCCACCGTTGCCCGACGCCGCCAATGCGGTGTCGATGCTGGTGCGCCTTTCCATTCCCCTGTCTATCCAGGAGCAGCCGTCCTACGCCAGGCTTATCGAGCAGGTCGGTGTAGTGCCCGAGCCCGTCTACGGCGGGCAGTTGCAGGACATGGCCGTGCCCGGCGTCGTGCCCGAAGGCAAGGTGCGCGTCGACTACACACCGGTCAACGTGACCTTCAAGGACGGCACCGTGGTCGAGTTGCGCAAGCCCGACCTGCAGATCACCCAACTCGGCTACGGTCCGATGCATCCCGATACGCGTTTTTCTGCGCGCATCGCCCCGCCGATGATCGGCCTGGGCTTGCTTGAAGCCGTCAACGACGCCGACGTCCTGCGCAACACCGACCCAAAGACCGCCGACAAGGAAGCCATCGTCGGCCGCGCCAACTGGGTCTGGGATGACGCCCAGCAAAAAACCGTGCTCGGACGCTTCGGCTGGAAAGCCGGGCAACCCAACCTCAATCAACAAAATGTTCACGCGTTCTCTGGTGATATGGGCCTCACCACCTCCCTGAGACCTTTTGATGACTGCACCGATGCCCAAGTCGCCTGCAAGCAGGCGCCCAACGGCAATGGGCCCGACGGCGAACCGGAAGTCAGCGACAACATCCTGCGCCTGGTGCTGTTCTACACACGCAACCTGGCTGTGCCCGCTCGCCACGGCGTCGACGCGCCGCAAGTGCTGGCCGGCAAAAACCTGTTCTACCAGGCCGGCTGCCAGGGCTGCCATAAGCCGACGTTCACTACCGCTGCGAATGCCGCCGAACCTGAGCTGGCCAACCAGGTGATTCGCCCCTACAGCGACCTGCTGTTGCACGACATGGGCCCCGGCCTGGCCGACAATCGCAGCGAATTCAAAGCCGGTGGCCGCGACTGGCGAACCGCGCCGTTGTGGGGCATTGGCCTGACGCAGACCGTCAGTGGCCACACCCAGTTTTTGCATGATGGCCGCGCCCGGAACCTGCTCGAAGCCGTGCTGTGGCACGGCGGTGAAGCACACGCGGCGCAGCAGCATGTGTTGTCGTTTAATGCCGAACAGCGCGCTGCGTTGCTGGCGTTCCTGGATTCTTTATAAGCTTCGCCCCAATTACAGAAGGGAGCTCGACATGTTCCGTCCCAAGTTGTTGTTCACCAGCCTGGCCGCCCTCGCCCTCGGCGCTTGCTCGCCCCAGGACCCGCAAGCCGTGACGTCGGCGGCGATCGCCAAGCAGGTGATCCTGCCGACCTACAGCCGCTGGGTTGAAGCCGACCGCCAACTGGCCGTCAGCGCCCTCGCCTACTGCCAGGGCAAGGAAAGCCTGGAGACCGCCCGCGCCGACTTCCTGCACGCGCAAAAGGCCTGGGCCGAGCTGCAACCGCTGCTGATCGGCCCGCTGGCCGAGGGCAACCGCGCGTGGCAGGTGCAGTTCTGGCCGGACAAGAAAAACCTGGTGGGCCGCCAGGTTGAACAACTGGTCACCGCCCAACCGCAGATCGACGGCGCCGCTCTGGCCAAATCCAGCGTCGTGGTGCAGGGCCTGTCGGCCTACGAATACATCCTCTACGACGCCAAGACCGACGTCGCCGACGAAGCCCAGAAAGCCCGTTATTGCCCGCTGTTGGTGGCCATTGGCGAGCGCCAGAAAGCCCTGGCCGAAGAGATTCTGACGGGCTGGAACAGCACCGACGGCATGCTCGCGCAGATGACCAAGTTTCCGAACCAGCGTTACGCCGATTCCCACGAAGCCATCGCAGATCTGCTGCGCGTGCAAGTGACCGCCCTGGACACCTTGAAGAAAAAACTCGGCACGCCGATGGGCCGCCAGACCAAGGGCATCCCGCAGCCATTCCAGGCCGATGCGTGGCGCAGCCAGTCGTCCCTGCAGAGCCTCGAGGCCAGCCTCGCGGCGGCGCAGACCGTGTGGGTCGGCGTCGACAACAAAGGCCTGCGTGGCCTGCTGCCTTCAGACCAGAAGCCATTGGCCGACAAGATCGACGCCGCGTATGCCGCGTCGCTGAAACTGTTTGCCAGCAACCAGCGCACCCTCAACGAACTGTTGAACGAGGACGCCGGGCGCCAGCAACTCAACGATATCTACGACAGCCTCAACGTCGTCCACCGCCTGCACGAAGGCGAACTGGCCAAGGCGCTGGGCATCCAACTGGGCTTTAACGCCAACGACGGTGACTGATGATGCTCAGGCGACAGGCTTTGGCGTTTGGCAGTGTGTTGCTCAGCGCGCTCACCTTGGGTGGCTGGACGCTGTTCAAAGGTAAAGACAAAGGCCCGCTGCTGCTGTCGGCGCGCGATGATGCGGACGGCAAGCACTACGCCGTGGGCTATCGCCTGGATGGCAAGCCGGTGTTTGCCACCCAGGTCGGCCAGCGCTGCCACGACATCATCAACCACCCGACGCTGCCGATTGCGCTGTTCGTCGCCCGTCGCCCGGGCACCGAGAGTTACCTCATCGACCTGCGTGACGGCGCACTGCTGCAAACCATCACCTCGAGTGCCAATCGGCATTTCTACGGGCATGCGGTGATTCACAAGAGCGGTGAATGGCTGTATGCCACCGAGAACGACACGTCCGACCCTGGCCGTGGGTTGCTAGGCGTTTACCGGTTTGAGGGTGAGCGGCTGGTGCACAGTGGGGAGATTTCCACCCACGGTATTGGCCCGCATCAGGTGTCATGGATGCCTGACGGTGAAACCCTGGTGGTGGCCAACGGCGGGATTCGCACCGAGGCTGAGAGCCGGGTGGAGATGAACCTCAATGCCATGGAGCCGAGCCTGGTGTTGATGCGTCGCGACGGTACGCTGATCAGCAAGGAAACCCTGGGGCAGCAGATGAACAGCGTGCGGCACATGGGGATCGGCAGTGATGGCACGATCCTCACGGGGCAGCAGTTTATGGGGCCGTCTCAGGAGCGGTCGCAGTTGCTGGCGATCAAGCGGCCAGGGCAGCCGTTTGTGGCGTTTCCGGTGGCGGATGAGCAGTTGCAGGCGATGGGGCATTACACCGCCAGTGTCGCGGTGCACAGCGAATTGCGCCTGGTGGCGTTGACGGCGCCACGGGGGAACCGGTTTTTTATCTGGGATATGGACAGCGCGGAACTGCGCCTGGATGGGCCGCTGCCCGACTGTGCTGGCGTGGGCGCGGTGGCGGATGGGTTTGTGGTGACTTCGGGTCAGGGGCGTTGCCGCTTTTATGATTGCCGTCAGAGCACTTTAGTGGCGAAGCCGTTGGAGTTGCCGGCGGGGTTTTGGGATAACCATTTGCACTTGGTTTGATGGGTTGGGGGTATATCCGTTATTTGGGTGATGGCGAATATTGGTTTCGCCCTTACGGCGAGTCACTTTTGAAAAGAGCCCAAAAGTGACCCGCTGTAAGAGTCATCCCTTTCAAGGTCTTGGTTTAAGGCTGTTTATTCGATTTAGCAGCCTTGAGCACTCTGTCTGTCGATAGATGAACTCGTGCCGCCTTGCCTTCCAACCACTCTTTGGGTTTGGGTTTTTTAGGGCCGCGGGTGCTTTTGGAAACTTGCTTCGCTTTGATTAACCTCGCCAGTCCCAACAGCCGCTCTGCAAGTCCTCGCGGAGTCTGTTCAACTGGGAAGTTTTCCGCTGGCACAGCGA
>NZ_JBAWDE010000361.1:0-30161 GCF_049590575.1 Pseudomonas sp. | reverse complement strand
CTTCAACGCTGGGCGCGGGGGGCGGCTCGGGCAGCGGAGCGGGCGGCGCGACCTTGGCGCTCAACTGCGATGGATCGAGCAAACGCTCCATCAGCGCCACATACGCTTCGATATCCGCCGGGCCCACGTCGTTACCGGGTGTGGCGATGCGCATCAGCAGGTCAGTGCCTTGCAGCAGCGCGTCGATATGTTCGGGTTGCAGGTACAGCCGGGCTTCCTGGGCGCTGACCAGGCAATCCTCCATCACGTGGGCCACGCTGACCCCGGCGTCCACCCCCACGATGCGTGCCGCGCCCTTGAGCGAGTGCGCGGCGCGCATGCAGGCTTCGAGCTGGTCGGCCTGGGTCGGGTTGCGCTCCAGGGCCAGCAGGCCCGCGCTCAATACCTGGGTCTGCGCATCGGCTTCCAGGCTGAACAGTTCCAGCAGCGAGGCATCGCGCATCTGGTCGGGGGTCATGTGAGGCTCCGGGTCACGGCGGACAACAATTGCGCCTCGTCCAGCCAACGCAGGCTGCGGCCTTTCCACTGCAATACACCCTGGGTGAAGCGGCCACTGGCCTGGGTGCCCGAGGCCGACGCGGCCTTCAAGGTGCGTTCGTCGATGGCATGGATGCCGTCGACTTCGTCCACCGGCACCACCACCGGGCCGTCCTGTGCGGCGATGATCAACATGCGCGGCATGATCCGCCCGCCCGTTGCGCCGCTGCCGGTGCTGTCCAGGCCCAACAGCTCCACCAGCGACAGGCACGCCACCAGCGCACCGCGCACATTGGCCACGCCCAGCAACGCACGCGAACGCTGATGCGGCAAGGAGTGGATCGGCTGCAACGGCGCCACTTCCACCAGGCAACGGGTGGCGATGCCCAGCCATTCTTCACCCAGGCGGAACATCAGCAAGGAGCGTGTAACCACCTCTTCGTCGCGCTCCACCGCGGCCTGCGGGTGGCGGTCGTCCTGCTGCAGGGCGTAGCGGTCCAGCAGGCGCGTGGCGGCAGCGGAGTACACCGAGCAGTTGCGACAGTGAATATGCTCGGCCAGCAACGGGCAGGATTTGTCGCCATGAATGCCGATGCGGTTCCAGCAATCGTCGATGGCTTGGGTGTCGGCCAGGGTCAGGTCCAGGCCGGTGGTGTCGAGCGCGTCTGGGCTACTCATGATTTGTGCTCACTGTCAGCTCGCTCGCTACGCGCGGCCCGCGCCTGCAACCGGCGCGCCCCCGCGCTATCGCCCTGGGACTCAAGCAACGCGGCCAGGTGCATCAAGGCCTGCGAATGCTGGGGCTCCAGGTACAAGGCTTTTCGATAATAACCCTGGGCTTCCAGGGCGCTGCCGGCCACATCGCTGAGCAGCCCCAGCCAGTAAAACACCTGGGCGGCCGGCGGGTGGTTGTTCAGGTACTGCTCGCACGCTGCCCGGGCCTCGGCACTTTTGCCTTCGTTGGCCAGGGTGGCGATGCGGCTGAGCAAGGTGCTCGCGTCGGACGGCGTTGCCGTGATCGGCACCACCTGGGCACTGGCGCTGCTGAACGGCCGCGGCTTGAGCGGGATCGCGGCCGCACTGCGCTGAGGCAGCGGCGCAGGCAATGACATTGGCGCAGGCTCGGGCTGTTGCGGTGCCCCATGCCGGCTGAAGGCAAAGGACTGCGGTACGCCAATCGAACGCATGCCGTGGCGCCCCAGCAGGCTACCCTCGGCAGGCCCGATGAACAGCACGCCGTCCACGTGGGTCAGGCCCTTGAGCACGTCGAATACTTGCTTCTGGGTGGGCTGGTCGAAGTAGATCAGCAGGTTGCGGCAGAACACAAAGTCGTAGCTCGCCTCGTTGGCCAGCAGCGCCGGGTCGAGCAAGTTGCCGACTTGCAGGCGCACCTGTTCGCGCACTCGGTCGGCAATGTGAAAGCCGTCGCTGTGCTCAATGAAGTGGCGGTCGCGAAACGCAATGTCGCTGCCGCGAAACGAGTTCTTGCCGTACACCCCGCGCCGCGCACGCTCCACCGACAGCGGGCTGACGTCCATGCCCTGCACCTTGAACTGGTGCGGCGCGAGGCCGGCGTCCAGCAGCGCCATGGCAATCGAATAGGGTTCTTCGCCGGTGGAGCACGGCAGACTGAGGATGCGCAGCGCGCGCATCTGCTTGATTTCGACCAGCCGCTCCTTGGCCAGGCGGGCCAGGGTCGCAAAGGATTCGGGGTAACGGAAAAACCAGGTTTCGGGGACGATCACCGCTTCGATCAGCGCCTGCTGCTCATCGTGGGAGCTTTGCAGGTGCTGCCAGTAATGGTCGGCGGTCAGTGCCTGGACGACCTGGGTGCGCTGGCGCACCGCACGCTCGATGATCGCCTCGCCCACCGAGGCCACGTCCAGGCCGATGCGCTCCTTGAGAAAGGCAAAAAAGCGCGGGTCGCTGCTCATTGGCTCGACCCGGCGGCAAACAGCAAGGTACGCACCGGCTCGGTGAGCAATTCGTTGACGCCGATCCACTGCATCAAACCCAGCGCATCCTCGCGCACCAGCCCCAGGTACGGCGCCTCGCGGTTGTCCAGGCCGTAGGGTTTGAACTCCCCGAGGTCGCAACGCAGGGTGTCGGTGGCCTGTTCGAGTATCAAGCCCAGCCAGCGGGCGTCGACCCACGGCTGCGGCTGGTAGTTGACCAGCACCAGCCGCGTGCTGGTACGCGCCTGGGCCGGTGTGCCGAAGGTCAGCGCGCTGAGGTCGATGACCGGCACCATTGCACCGCGATGGGCAAAGATGCCCGCGACCCACAGCGGCGCGTGGGCAATCGGCTTCAGAGGCAGACGCGGCAGTACTTCGGCCACTTCCGTGGCCCTGAGGGCGAAACGGTCGCTGCCGATGTTGAACACCAGGAACAACGCCTTTTTCGCTGCCGGGACGGCGCCGCGTTTAGCCGCGAGGTCGCTCATCAGACTTTGAAACGCGAAACGCCGCTGCGCAGACCGACCGCAACCTGGCTCAGTTCATCAATGGCAAAGCTGGCCTGGCGCAGCGACTCCACGGTCTGGCTGCTGGCATCGCCGAGCTGCACCAGCGCATGGTTGATCTGCTCGGCGCCGGTGGCCTGGGCCTGCATGCCTTCGTTGACCATCAACACCCGCGGCGCCAGCGCCTGCACCTGGTGGATGATCTGCGAGAGTTGTTCGCCCACTTGCTGCACTTCGAACATGCCGCGGCGGACTTCTTCGGAGAACTTGTCCATGCCCATCACCCCCGCCGACACGGCCGACTGGATCTCGCGCACCATCTGCTCGATGTCGTAGGTGGCGACGGCGGTCTGGTCGGCCAGGCGCCGCACTTCGGTGGCGACCACGGCAAACCCGCGACCGTATTCACCGGCCTTCTCGGCCTCGATGGCGGCGTTGAGCGACAGCAGGTTGGTCTGGTCGGCCACCTTGACGATGGTCACCACCACCTGGTTGATGTTGCCGGCCTTCTCATTGAGGATCGCCAGCTTGGCGTTGACCAGGTCGGCGGCGCCCATCACCGAGTGCATGGTTTCTTCCATGC
Source organism: Pseudomonas sp. (assembly GCF_049590575.1). Lineage (GTDB taxonomy): Bacteria > Pseudomonadota > Gammaproteobacteria > Pseudomonadales > Pseudomonadaceae > Aquipseudomonas. The sequence goes on along the minus strand of NZ_JBAWDE010000361.1, from coordinate 26,640 downwards.
GCGCCAGGCCTTGCTGGCCGGAACCGGCGGCCACCGACGCCTGGTCGGCGGCGGTGGAGACTTCGGTCATGGTGCGCACCAGGTCTTTGGACGTGGCGGCGATCTCCCGCGAAGTCGCGCCGATCTCAGTGGTGGTTGCGGCGGTTTCAGTGGCCGTGGCCTGCTGCTGCTTGGAGGTGGCGGCAATCTCGGTGACCGAAGTGGTCACCTGCACCGACGAGCGCTGGGCCTGGGACACCAGGGCCGTGAGCTCGGTCATCATGTCGTTGAAGCCGGTTTCGACGGCACCGAATTCGTCCTTGCGCTCCAGGTTCAGGCGTTTGCTCAGGTCGCCGGTGCGCATGGTTTCGAGGATGTCGACGATGCGTTGCATTGGCGCCATGATCGCGCGCATCAGCAGCAAGCCACACAGGCCGGCAGCCAGGATGGCGATGATCAGCGACACCGCCATGCTGATCTTGGCCGACAGCACTGCCTCGTCGATGGCCGCTGTGGCACGGTCAGACACATTTTTGTTTTCAGTAATGATGTCATTGAGTTTCATGCGACCTTCGGTCCAGATCGGCGTCAACTGCTCTTCAAGCAATGTGTTCGCACCCGGCAGGTCATTTGCTTCAACGCGCTCCAGCACTTCGGCCAGGACCTTGTTGTAGTTGATGTGCGCGGCCTTGAAGTTATCGAACTCCATGCGGTCGGCCTGGTCATGAATGGTTTTTTCATAGTTGGCCATCTGCTGTTCAATGCGCGCTTCGAAGGACTTGTAGTCGCTCTTGTCGGTATTGGTGAAGGTTTTTTCTTCGCGCAGACCGATGATGTCGATGGTCTGCAAATAGCTGTCGACCCACGCGCTGCGGATCATCGAACTTAAGTAAACCCCCGGCACCGCATCGTCGCGGACCGCTTCCTGGCTGACTTCGATCTTCAGCAACCGTGAGTAGGACACCACGACCATCAGCAGCATGATCGCGATAATGACCGCAAAGCTCGCCAAAATCCGTTGGCGCAAGGTCCAGTTCTTCACAGTAATTCCTCGAAGTGCCATTCAAATGAGGGGGAGTATAGCTGAGCAGAAGCCCTCATTAATCAACGGGTTTTGATGTAGCGCTCACAGAATGCAACGTCAGGCAGTGCACAGGCAAATATGGGAGGGGGCCGGCTCCCGATGGCGGTGTGTCAGTCAGCTTGCCTTTAGCTGACCCACCGCTATCGGGGGCAAGCCCCCTCCCACATTTTGAATGGTGTACAACCCGTGATTACTGGGTCAGTCGCACCTGTTTTTCCAGCTCTGCCTTCAAGCCGGGTTCCAGTTTGAGTTGGCGCGCGAGTTCATCCAGGTACGCCTTCTCCATGAAATTCTCCTCATCCACCAGCATCACGCTGGCGATGTACATCTCGGCAGCCAGTTCCGGGGTGCTGGCAGCGCGGGCCACGTCGGCCGGGTCGAGGGGTTTGTTCAGCTCGGCATGCAGCCATTGCTGCAGTTCGCGGTCGTTGTCCAGCTTGGTGAACTCGCCCTCGATCAACTCGCGCTCACGTTCGTCCACGTGGCCGTCGGCCTTGGCGGCAGCGACCAGGGCCTTGAGAATGCCTTGGCTGTGTTGCTCGACCTGGGCCGGTGGCAGGCGGTCGATGGTTTGCGGCTCGCCCTGGGGAGCATTGGCCTGCTGCGCCTGCCAGTTGCCGTAGGCTTTATAGGCAATCACGCCCAGCGCCGCCAGGCCACCATAGGTCAGGGCCTTGCCGCCGAATTTGCGCGCCTTTTTATTGCCCATCAACAACCCCATCGCACCGGCCGCCAGGGCGCCGCCGCCTGCGCCGCCGAGCAAACTGCCGAGGCCGCCACCGCCGAGCAGGCCGCCGAGGGCGCCTTTATCGTCTGACTTGCGCTGGCCGCCAGCCTTGTTTTGCAACATGTCCTGGCCAGACTTGAGCAACTGATCGAGCAATCCACGGGTATTCATTCGCAGCCTCCGGAGACTTGGGTTAGTAGGACCAATAGGCCCTCAGCGTAAAACTAAGTGCCAAAAAGCCGGTATCTAGAGTGCTTCGAGATGTAACGCCGCTGCCCTTCGCTAAAATCGATATACACTCGAACAAATCTATAAAAACACCTCACTGGTAATTCCAGCATGATGACCTTGCGTCAAATCCGGCATTTTATCGCCGTGGCCGAGACCGGCTCGATCTCCGCCGCCGCGCAGACCGCGTTCATATCCCAGTCGACCCTGACCCTGGCGATCCAGCAATTGGAGCAGGAAATCGGCGTCCACCTGTTCAACCGCCACGCCAAGGGCATGACCCTGACCCACCAGGGCCACCAGTTCCTGCGCCAGGCGCACTTGATTCTCGCCACCGTCGACAACGCCAAGCGCAGCCTGCAACAGAGCACCGACCAAGTCGCCGGGCAGTTGATCATCGGCGTGACCAGCCTGGTCGCCGGCTATTACCTGGCGGATTTGCTCACCCGTTTCCAGCGCGCCTACCCCAATGTGGAAATCCGTGTGATGGAGGACGAGCGCCCGTATATCGAGCATCTGCTGGTCAGCGGCGAGATCGATGTGGGCGTGCTGATCCTGTCCAACCTCGAAGACCGCCACGCCCTGCAGACCGAAGTCCTGACCCACTCGCCCCACCGCCTGTGGCTACCGGCGCAACACCCGCTGCTGGAGCACGACAGTATCAACCTCGCCGACGTGGCGCGTGAGCCGCTGATTCAACTGAACGTCGACGAAATGGGCCACAACGCACAGCGCCTGTGGGCCGGCGCCGGGCTGCAACCGCGCGTAACCCTGCGCACCGCCTCCACCGAAGCGGTGCGCAGCCTGGTGGCGGCAGGCCTGGGCGTGTCGATCCAGCCGGACATGACCTACCGCCCCTGGTCGCTGGAGGGCGACATTATTGAAGCGCGGCCGATTGCCGACCTCAGCCAGACCCTCGACGTGGGCCTGGCCTGGCGCCGTGGCACAGCACGCCCGACGCTGGTCGACCCGTTCCTGACGGTAGCTCGCGAACAGCCGCACCCGCGCAAGCCATCTATTTAATCGAATGCTGCATTCAGTATTTAGTATTTGTTGACCTCGCGCCTGACCTCTACTCTCGCTTCATCCATAAGAGAAAGGTCAGGCCCTCGTAAGAGAACGCCCATGGCCACACAAGAAAAGAGATCGCGAAAAATGTCCGGCGCGCCCACCCCGCTGCTCACTGCGTTGCTGATCGACGGCGAACTGGTCCAGGGCCAGGGTTTCGTCGAACCGATCCTCAACCCGGCCACCGGTGAAGTCCTCACCCAGATCGCCGAAGCCAGCACCGAACAAGTCGAAGCCGCCATCCTCGCCGCCCACCGCGCCTTTGCCGGTTGGTCGCGGACCACGCCGCAGCAACGTTCGAACATTCTGCTGGGCATCGCCGACGCCATCGAAAAACAAGCCGACTACCTCGCCCGCCTGGAATCGCTGAACTGCGGCAAGCCTTTGCACCTGGCGCGCCAGGATGATTTGAGCGCCACCATCGACGTGTTCCGCTTCTTCGCCGGCGCCGTGCGCTGCCAGACCGGCCAGCTCAGCGGCGAATACCTGCCGGGCTACACCAGCATGGTGCGCCGCGATCCGATTGGCGTAGTCGCTTCGATTGCACCGTGGAACTACCCATTGATGATGGCCGCGTGGAAGATCGCCCCGGCGCTCGCTGCCGGTAATACCCTGGTGTTCAAGCCGTCGGAACATACGCCGCTGTCGATCCTGGCGCTCGCGCCGGTGCTCAAAGAGTTGTTGCCACGCGGGGTGATCAACATTCTGTGTGGCGGCGGCGAGGGCGTCGGCAGCCACTTGGTCAGCCACCCCAAGGTACGCATGGTGTCGCTGACCGGCGACATCGTGACCGGGCAGAAAATTCTGCAGGCCGCGTCGAAAACCCTGAAACGCACGCACCTGGAATTGGGCGGCAAGGCACCGGTAATCGTGTGCAACGACGCCGACCTGCAAGCCGTGGTCGACGGCGTGCGCGCCTACGGCTACTACAACGCGGGCCAGGACTGCACCGCCGCCTGCCGCCTCTACGCCCAGGCCGGGATCCACGACAAACTGGTCGCCGACCTCGGCGCCGCTGTCAGCAGCCTGCGCTTTGCCGGTAAACGCGATGCCGACAATGAACTTGGCCCGCTGATCAGCACGCGCCAGCGCGACCGCGTCGCCAGTTTTGTCGAACGCGCCCTCGGCCAGCCACATATCGAACGCGTCACCGGTGCCGCCGTGCATTCCGGCGCCGGCTTCTATTACCAGCCGACGCTGCTCGCCGGTTGCAAACAAAATGATGAAATCGTGCAGCGCGAAGTGTTCGGCCCGGTGGTCACCGTGACCCGCTTCGATGAGCTGGAGCAAGCGGTGGACTGGGCCAACGACTCCGAATACGGCCTGGCCTCGTCGGTCTGGACACAGAACCTGGACAAGGCCATGCAGGTGGCGGCGCGCCTGCAATACGGCTGCACCTGGATAAACAGCCATTTCATGCTGGTCAGCGAAATGCCCCACGGCGGCTTGAAGCGCTCGGGGTATGGGAAAGATCTGTCCAGCGATTCGCTACAGGACTACAGCGTGGTGCGGCACATCATGGCCCGCCACGGCCAGCATCTTTAAAACAACAACTAAGCTCTTGCACCACCGGTTGCAAAAACTGCCCCGACCATAATTAAAGAAGAGGGAACCCCCATGTCCGCGCACAAGACCGCACTGCTCAGTGCCTTGACCACCGCGCTGCTGGCCAGCGCCAGCCTTCAGGCCGCCGAACCGCTCAAGGCGGTCGGCGCGGGTGAAGGCCAGCTGGATATCGTCGCCTGGCCCGGCTATATCGAACGTGGCGAAAGCGACAAGGCCTACGACTGGGTCACTGGCTTCGAGAAGGAAACCGGCTGCAAGGTCAATGTGAAAACCGCCGCCACCTCTGACGAAATGGTCAGCCTGATGGCCAAGGGCGGCTATGACCTGGTCACCGCGTCCGGCGATGCGTCGCTGCGGCTGATCGGCGGCAAACGCGTGCAGCCGATCAATACGGCGCTGATCCCGAACTGGAAGAACATCGACCCGCGCCTGAAAGACGCGCCGTGGTACGTGGTCGGCCAGCAGACGTACGGCACGCCGTACCAATGGGGCCCGAACGTGTTGATGTACAACACCAACGTGTTCAAGACCGCGCCTACCAGCTGGAATGTGCTGTTCGACCCGCAGAACCTGCCCGACGGCAAGCCGAACAAAGGCCGCGTGCAAGCCTATGACGGCCCGATCTACATCGCCGACGCGGCGCTGTACCTCAAGAGCACCAAGCCGGAGCTGGGCATCCAGAGCCCCTACGAACTGACCGAAACCCAGTACAAGGCCGTGCTGGAACTGTTGCGCGCGCAGCAACCGTTGATCCACCGCTACTGGCACGACACCACCGTGCAAATGAGTGACTTCAAAAACGAAGGCGTGGTGGCCTCCAGCGCCTGGCCGTATCAGGTCAACGGCCTGGTCAACGAGAAACAGCCGATCGCCTCGACCATTCCCAAGGAAGGCGCGACCGGCTGGGCCGACACCACCATGTTGCACGCCGACGCCAAGCACCCCAACTGCGCCTACAAGTGGATGGACTGGTCGCTGCAGCCCAAGGTCCAGGGTGACGTAGCCGCCTGGTTCGGTTCGCTGCCGGCGGTGCCTGCGGCGTGCAAGGAAAGCGAGCTGCTCGGCGCTGGAGGCTGCAAAACCAACGGTTTCGACCAGTTCGACAAGATCGCCTTCTGGAAAACTCCGCAGGCTGAAGGCGGCAAGTTCGTGCCGTACAGCCGCTGGACCCAGGATTACATCGCGATCATGGGCGGCCGTTAAAACCCTGCAGACGGCATAGACCCCCTGTGGGAGGGGGGCAAGCCCCCCTCCCACATTGACCGCATTCACAGACGTTTTGTTTTTTCAGAAGTCCAGGCCGGGCCGCTGCGACGCCCCGCGCCTTTTTGGAGCACCGCACCATGACGCTTGCAGTCCAATTCACCCACGTTTCCCGTCAGTTCGGCGAAGTGAAAGCCGTTGACCGGGTTTGCATCGATATCCAGGACGGCGAGTTCTTTTCCATGCTCGGCCCTTCCGGCTCGGGCAAGACCACCTGCCTGCGCCTGATCGCAGGTTTCGAGCAGCCCAGCGCAGGCTCGATCCGTATTCATGGCGAGGAAGCCGCCGGCTTGCCGCCGTATCAGCGTGACGTCAACACCGTGTTCCAGGATTACGCGCTGTTCCCGCATATGAATGTGCGCGACAACGTGGCCTACGGCCTCAAGGTCAAGGGCGTGGGCAAGGCCGAACGCCTGCACCGCGCCGAAGAAGCCCTCGGCATGGTTGCCCTGGGCGGCTACGGCGAGCGCAAGCCGGTGCAACTCTCCGGCGGCCAGCGCCAGCGTGTGGCCCTGGCCCGCGCCCTGGTCAATCGCCCACGCGTGCTGCTGCTCGATGAGCCGCTGGGCGCCCTCGACTTGAAGCTGCGCGAACAGATGCAAAGCGAGCTGAAAAAGCTGCAACGCCAGCTCGGCATCACCTTTATTTTCGTGACCCACGACCAGACCGAAGCGCTGTCGATGTCCGACCGCGTGGCGGTGTTCAACAAGGGCCGTATCGAACAGGTCGATACGCCGCGCAACCTGTACATGAAGCCCGCCACCACCTTTGTTGCGGAGTTTGTCGGCACCTCCAACGTGCTTCGCGGCGAGCTGGCCCAGCGCCTCAGCGGTAGCCCGCAGCCGTTTTCGATCCGCCCGGAACACGTGCGTTTTGCCGATGGCCCGCTGGGTGCCGGCGAAGTCGAAATCAACGGCGTGCTGCACGACATCCAGTACCAGGGCAGCGCCACCCGCTATGAACTGAAACTGGAAAACGGCCAGGCCCTGAATATCAGCCAGGCCAACAACCAGTGGCTGGACATCAGCAGCGGCCATCAGGTCGGCCAGCCGATCACCGCGCGCTGGGCGCGGGAAGCCATGACCGCGCTGACCGACACCGCAGGCGAGGTGTGACATGAGCCTGGCCCTTTCCCAACCGCCGATGCGCAGGTTTTCCAACCTGCTGTACAAGAAGCCCAACCTGTACCTGGCGATGCTGCTGATCCCGCCGCTGATCTGGTTCGGCGCGATCTACCTCGGCTCGCTGCTGACCCTGCTGTGGCAGGGCTTCTACACCTTTGATGATTTCACCATGGCGGTCACCCCGGACCTGACCCTGGCCAACTTCGCCGCGCTGTTCCAGCCGTCGAACTTCGACATCATCCTGCGCACCCTGAGCATGGCGATCGTGGTGTCGATCGCCAGCGCCATCGTCGCCTTCCCGATTGCCTACTACATGGCGCGTTACACCACGGGCAAGACCAAGGCGTTTTTCTATATCGCGGTGATGATGCCGATGTGGGCCAGCTACATCGTCAAGGCCTATGCCTGGACCTTGCTGCTGGCCAAGGGCGGCGTGGCGCAGTGGTTCGTGCAGCACCTGGGCCTGGAGCCGGTGTTGCAGTTCGTACTGGGCATTCCCGGCGTGGGCGGCAGCACCTTGAGCACCTCGCACCTGGGGCGCTTTATGGTGTTCGTCTACATCTGGTTGCCGTTCATGATTTTGCCGATCCAGGCCTCGCTGGAGCGTTTGCCGCCGTCGTTGCTGCAAGCCTCCGCCGACCTGGGCGCCAAGCCGCGCCAGACCTTTCTGCAGGTGATTCTGCCGCTGTCGGTGCCGGGCATCGCGGCCGGTTCGATCTTTACGTTTTCACTGACCCTGGGCGATTTCATCGTGCCGCAGCTGGTCGGCCCGCCCGGTTATTTCGTCGGCGGCATGGTGTACGCCCAGCAAGGCGCCATCGGCAATATGCCCATGGCCGCGGCGTTTACCCTGGTGCCGATCGTGCTGATCGCGGTTTACCTGTCCATCGTCAAACGCCTGGGGGCCTTCGATGCACTCTGAAAAATCCAGCTTGAGTTTGAAGATCGCAGCCTGGGGCGGGTTGGTGTTTTTGCACTTCCCGATCCTGATCATCTTCCTCTACGCCTTCAATACCGAAGAAGCCGCGTTCAGCTTTCCGCCCCAGGGCTTTACCCTGAAGTGGTTCAGCGTGGCCTTCGCCCGGCCGGACGTGCTGGAAGCGATCAAGCTGTCATTGCAGATCGCCGCCATCGCCACCCTGATCGCCATGGTGCTCGGCACATTGGCTTCGGCAGCGCTGTATCGCCGTGAGTTCTTCGGCAAGCAAGGCGTGTCGCTGATGCTGATCCTGCCGATTGCGCTGCCGGGGATCATCACCGGTATCGCGCTGCTGGCGACCTTCAAGACGCTGGGCATCGAGCCCGGGATGTTCACCATCATCGTCGGCCACGCGACCTTTTGCGTGGTGATCGTCTACAACAACGTGATCGCGCGGTTGCGCCGCACTTCCCACAGCCTGATCGAAGCCTCGATGGACCTGGGCGCCGACGGCTGGCAGACCTTTCGCTACATCATCATGCCCAACCTGGGCTCGGCGCTGCTGGCCGGCGGCATGTTGGCGTTTGCGCTGTCGTTCGACGAAATCATCGTCACCACCTTCACCGCCGGCCACGAGCGCACCTTGCCGCTGTGGCTGCTCAACCAGCTGAGTCGCCCTCGCGACGTGCCGGTGACCAACGTGGTCGCGATGCTGGTGATGCTGGTCACGATGTTCCCGATTCTCGGTGCCTATTACCTGACCCGCGGCGGTGAAAGCGTGGCCGGGAGTGGCGGTAAATAACGGTGCTATTGAAGGAACACGGTTCAAATGTGGGAGGGGGCTTGCCCCCGATGGCAGTGGGTCAGTTGTAGAGGGTGTGACTGGAAGATTGCTATCGGGGGCAAGCCCCCTCCCACATTTAGAGCCCGTTTATTCAAGGAATTAACGATAGTTGGTGGAGAGCTGAACCATGCAAACCAAATTACTGATCAACGGCCACCTGGTCGAAGGCGAAGGTCCGGCCCAGGCCGTATTCAACCCGGCGCTCGGCCGCGTGCTGGTGGAAATCAAGGAGGCCAGCGAAGCCCAGGTCGACGCCGCCGTGCGCGCCGCCGATGCGGCCTTCGAGAGCTGGTCGCAAACCGCACCCAAGGATCGCTCGCTGTTGCTGCTTAAACTGGCGGACGCGATCGAGGCCCACGGCGAAGAGCTGGCCAAGCTCGAATCGGACAATTGCGGCAAGCCCTACAGCGCCGCGCTGAACGATGAGATCCCGGCGATTGCCGACGTGTTCCGCTTCTTCGCCGGCGCCAGCCGCTGCATGAGCGGTTCGGCTGGCGGCGAATATTTGCCCGGTCACACCTCGATGATCCGCCGCGACCCGGTGGGCGTGATCGCTTCCATCGCGCCGTGGAACTACCCGCTGATGATGGTCGCCTGGAAAATCGCCCCGGCCCTCGCCGCCGGTAATACCGTGGTGCTCAAGCCGTCGGAGCAAACCCCGCTGACGGCCCTGCGCATGGTCGAACTGGCGTCGGAAATCTTCCCGGCCGGCGTGCTCAACCTGGTCTTCGGCCGTGGGCCGACCGTGGGCAGCCCATTGGTCAACCACCCGAAAGTGCGCATGGTGTCGTTGACCGGCTCCATCGCCACCGGCGCGAACATCATCGCCAGCACCGCCGACAGCGTGAAGCGCATGCACATGGAGCTGGGCGGCAAGGCCCCGGTGATCATCTTCAATGACGCGGATATCGACGCCGCCGTGGAAGGCATTCGCACCTTCGGCTTTTATAACGCCGGCCAGGACTGCACCGCCGCGTGCCGCATCTACGCCCAGGCGGATATCTACGATGCGTTCGTCGAGAAGCTCGGCGCGGCGGTCGCCAGCATCAAGTACGGCCTGCAGGACGACCCGGCTACCGAGCTGGGCCCGCTGATCACCGCGCAACACCGCGACCGCGTGGCCGGGTTTGTCGAACGCGCCGTGGCGCAGCCGCACATTCGTCTGGTCACGGGCGGCAAGGCGGTGGAAGGCAATGGCTTCTTCTTTGAGCCTACGGTGCTGGCCGATGCGCAGCAGGACGACGAGATCGTGCGCCGCGAAGTGTTCGGGCCGGTGGTGTCGGTGACCAAGTTCACCGATGAAGCGCAAGTGTTGGGCTGGGCCAACGATTCGGACTACGGCCTGGCGTCGTCGGTATGGACCGCCGATGTAGGCCGCGCCCACCGCCTCGCCGCCCGCTTGCAGTACGGCTGCACCTGGGTGAACACCCACTTCATGCTTGTCAGCGAAATGCCCCACGGCGGTCAGAAACTGTCGGGGTATGGCAAGGACATGTCCATGTATGGCTTGGAGGACTACACCACGGTTCGCCATGTGATGTTCAAGCACTGACGCATTACCCCTGTGAGAGCGGGCTTGCTCGCGAATACCGCGTGTCAGTCGACACATATGTGTCTGATGGACCGCTTTCGCGAGCGAGCCCGCTCACACAGGGGATCTCCTTCATAACAATAAAAATTCGTAGGTTCTTCCCCATGGACATTACCCGCCGCGACTTCCTCAACGGCGTCGCCATCACGATTGCCGCCGGCATGACGCCCCTGCAAATCCTCCAGGCCGCGCCCGACGGTCGCTACTACCCACCCGCCCTCACCGGCCTGCGCGGCAGCCATGTCGGCGCGTTCGAAGTGGCGCACCAGATGGGCTGGGAGAAAAAGGTCTTCGACACCGAGAAACTGCCGATCACCGAGGACTATGACCTGGTGGTGGTCGGCGGCGGCCTGAGCGGCTTGTCGGCGGCGTGGTTCTACCGCGAGAAGCACCCGAAGGCGAAGATCCTGATCCTGGAAAACCACGACGACTTTGGCGGGCACGCCAAGCGTAATGAGTTCCAGGCCGGTGGCCGCATGATCATCGGCTACGGCGGCAGCGAGGCGTTCCAGTCGCCCAACCACCTCTATAGCAAGCAGGTAAATGGCCTGCTGAAAAAACTCGGGGTAAACATCAAGCGCTTCGAGACCGCCTTCGACCGCCAGTTCTACCCGGGCCTGGGGCTGTCGCGCGGGGTGTTCTTCGACAAGGAAAACTTCGGCGAAGACAAACTGGTGACCGGCGACCCAACGCCCATGGTCGCCGACGATATCGCACCGGACCAACTGCACGCGCGCGCCATCAGCGACTTCATCAATGATTTCCCGCTGCCGCCCGCCGACCGCCAGGCCTTGATCGACCTGCACACCACGCCCAGGGATTACCTGCCGGGCAAGACCGCCGAAGAAAAGGCCGACTACCTGGCAGCCACCAGCTACCGCGATTTTTTGCTGAAGAACGTAGGTTTGTCGGAAGGCGCAGTGAAGTACTTTCAGAGCCGCACCAATGACTTCATGGCCTTGAGCATTGATGCGGTGGCGTCGTCGGACGCTTACAGCGTCGGTTTCCCAGGCTTCGGCGGGATGAACCTGGCGCCGATCAGCGAGGAAGCCGCCGCAGAAATGGAAGAGCCCTACATCTACCACTTCCCGGATGGCAATGCGTCACTCGCGCGTTTGCTGGTGCGCAGCCTAGTCCCGGGCGTCGCGCCGGGACACACCATGGATGATATCGTGCTGGCGACCTTCGACTACGCCAAGCTCGATCAGCCCAAGGCGCCGGTACGTGTGCGCTTGAACAGCACGGCGGTCAGCGTGCGCAACGTGGGGGATGGTGTGCACATCGGCTACAGCCGCGGCGGACAACTCGCACAAGTGCGTGGCAAGCGCTGCATCCTGGCCTGCTACAACATGATGATCCCGTACCTGTTGAAAGACCTGCCGGCGCCCCAGGCCCACGCGTTGAGCCAGAATGTGAAATTCCCGCTGGTGTACACCAAAGTGGTGATCCGTAACTGGCAGTCGTTTCAGAAACTGGGGGTGCACGAGATTTACGCGGCGACCCAGCCATACAGCCGGATCAAGCTGGATTACCCGGTGAGCATGGGCGGCTACGACCACCCGCGCGACCCGACGCAGCCGATTGGCTTGCACATGGTCTACGTGCCCACCAGCCCCAACAGCGGCATGAACGCCCGCGACCAGGCCCGCGCCGGGCGGGGCAAGTTGTATGGGCAGACGTTCGAGCAGTTGGAGGCACAGTTGCGTGATCAGCTGCAGCGCATGCTCGGGCCGGGCGGGTTTAACCATGAAACCGACATCCTCGGGATCACGGTGAACCGCTGGTCCCATGGCTATGCGTATTTTTCCAACAGCCTGTTTGATGACGCCGATGAGAGTGAAGCCTTGATGAACCTGGCGCGCAAACCGCTGGGGCACGTGAGCATCGCCAACTCGGACGCGGCATGGAGCGCGTATGCGCATGCGGCGATTGATGAGGCGTACCGGGCGGTAGGTGAAGTGAGCTGAAATAAGCTCTAACTGGCAATACAAAACCAAATGTGGGAGGGGGCTTGCCCCCGATGGCAGTGGGCCAGTCACTTAATGTGTTGGCTGACACACCGCTATCGTGGGCAAGCCCCCTCCCACATTTTGATCTTCACAATATTTGAGTAGGGTGTTCATCCACAGGCCCGGAAACGTCTTGTTTCATATGCACTGCCATCACTCAGCTATCAATCATTTTTCCTACGTCATCGAACCGCTTAAGCTATCCGGCGTCTGTTTAATGTCCGTTGCGTTTGGCCGAAGGCATGTCCGAACCGTAATTTCTGATCCAGCACGTGCCAGGAACGGCGCGGGATTTGCTCACGACAGGTTGTCTCTATGCACCGCAGGAATTTGCTCAAAGCGTCCATGGCCATTGCGGCTTACACCGGTTTATCCGCCAGCGGGCTGCTCGCCGCGCAGGCCTGGGCCGGCAACCGCGCCGCCGACGGCAAGGCCGTGGCATTCGATTTTGAAGCGTTGAAGGCTCAGGCCAAGCAGCTCGCCGGGACCGCGTATAAAGACACCAAGCAGGTGCTGCCGCCAACACTGGCGACCATGACCCCGCAGAATTTCAACGCCATCGGTTACGACGGCAACCATTCGCTGTGGAAGGAATTGAACGGCCAACTCGACGTGCAATTCTTCCACGTCGGCATGGGGTTCAAGACCCCGGTGCGCATGCACAGCGTTGACCCCAAGACCCGTGAAGCCCGCGAAGTGCACTTCCGCCCCTCGCTGTTCAACTATGAAAAAACCACGGTCGACACCAAACAGCTGACCGGCGACCTGGGTTTCTCCGGTTTCAAGCTGTTCAAGGCGCCGGAACTGGATCGCCATGACGTGCTGTCCTTCCTCGGCGCCAGCTACTTCCGCGCGGTGGACTCCACGGGCCAGTACGGCCTTTCGGCACGTGGCCTGGCGATTGATACCTATGCGAAAAAACGCGAGGAATTCCCCGATTTCACGCAGTTCTGGTTCGAAACGCCGGCCAAGGACGCCACCCGTTTTGTCGTCTACGCCCTGCTCGACTCGCCCAGCGCGACCGGCGCCTACCGCTTCGACATCGACTGCCAGGCCAACCAGGTGGTGATGGCGATCGACGCCAACATCAATGCGCGCACCGCCATCGAACAGCTGGGCATCGCGCCGATGACCAGCATGTTCAGCTGCGGCACCCATGAGCGCCGCATGTGCGACACCATCCACCCGCAAATCCACGACTCGGACCGCCTGGCGATGTGGCGTGGCAATGGCGAATGGATTTGCCGCCCGCTGAACAACCCGGCCAAGTTGCAGTTCAACGCGTTCGCCGACACCGATCCGAAAGGCTTCGGCCTGGTGCAGACCGACCATGAGTTCGCCAGCTACCAGGACACCGTGGACTGGTACAGCAAGCGCCCGAGCCTGTGGGTAGAACCGACCACCGCCTGGGGCGAGGGCTCGATTGACCTGCTGGAGATCCCGACCACCGGCGAGACCCTGGATAATATCGTGGCCTTCTGGACCCCGAAAAAACCCGTGGCGCCCGGCGACTCGCTCAATTATGGCTACAAGCTGTACTGGAGCGCCCTGCCACCGGTGAGCACGCCGTTGGCGCAGGTCGACGCGACCCGCTCCGGCATGGGCGGTTTCACCGAAGGCTGGGCACCGGGCGAGCATTACCCGGAAGTCTGGGCACGCCGCTTTGCCGTGGACTTCAAAGGCGGCGGCCTGGACCGCCTGCCCGCCGGCACCGGGATCGAGCCGGTGGTGACCTGTTCCCACGGCGAAGTGAAAGATTTCAGCGTGCTGGTGCTCGACAACATCAAGGGCTATCGCATCCTGTTCGACTGGTACCCGACCAGCAACAGTGTGGAGCCGGTTGAACTGCGGCTGTTTATCCGCACCCAGGACCGCACCCTGAGTGAAACCTGGCTGTACCAGTACTTCCCGCCGGCACCCGAGCTGCGCAAGTACACCTGATGCCCACTGTGGGAGGCGGCTTGCCGGGGCAAGTCCCCTCCTACATTTTTTCAGAACCGCGACACACTCTTCATCGCCCCAATCAGATACCGCATCGCCACCTGATCACTCTCGGTCAGGGCGCGATACTGCGCGAGCAGTTCGGCTTCATCCGAGCTCAACCGGCGGCCACGCGGGAACACCCTGCGGGTCAGAAACGACGTCACCATACCCGCTACACCATAGGACTTGGCCATGGACTGTTTCTCCTGATATCGATCAAATACTCCTGGCGCCCATCACCTGCAGCCCCTGAGGTGCGATACCTGCATGGGCAAACAGACTGACTCCCTGGGCCGGAAATCAGACTTACTCTAAGCGTAGAAACTATCTGGCGAACCTGTGGGATTTTTTTAGAGCATTCACTTAAAAAACCACATAGGTAACAAATACCTACAGACCCTTCTCACGCTGTCACCCATGAAAAAACCCACCGGGTCAGGGTGGGTTCGGGTGCGGCGCGGGCTGGGTCAATCTCTCAGGTCAGACTCATGAATCGGCTGGTCGCGATGCGTCGCGCGTTGGTACTGCGCCGGCCAGACCGCCTTGCGCCCGCCCAGGTCATCGTCGGCGTGCAGCGGCCAGTAAGGGTCGCGCAGCAGCTCGCGGGCGAGGAAGATCAGGTCGGCCTGGCAGGTACGCAGGATGTGCTCGGCCTGGGCCGGCTCGGTGATCATGCCGACCGTCCCGGTAGCGATACCCGATTCCTTGCGCACACGCTCGGCAAAGCGCGTCTGGTAACCGGGGCCGGTGGGGATCTCGGCGTTGGCGGCAGTGCCACCGGAGGACACGTCGATCAGGTCCACGCCCAGGTCTTTCAAACGGCGCGCCAGCTCCACGGTTTCATCGGGGTTCCAGCCGTCTTCGACCCAATCGGTGGCCGATACGCGCACAAACAGTGGCAGGTCCTGGGGCCAGACTTCACGCACAGCTTTAGTCACTTCCAGCACCAGGCGGATGCGATTTTCAAACGAGCCGCCGTAGTGGTCCTGGCGTTGATTGCTGATCGGCGAAAGGAACTGATGCAGCAGGTAACCGTGGGCCGCGTGGATTTCCACCACCTCGAAACCGGCGGTCAATGCGCGCCTGGCGGCGGCGACAAAGTCGGCGATCAGTTGCTGGATCTGCCCTTCGTCGAGCTGCTTGGGCTGCGTGTGGTTCGGGTCAAAGGCAATCGGCGACGGCCCTACCGGTACCCAGCCGCCGTCTTGCGGCTTGACGCTGCCGTGCTTGCCGATCCACGGCCGATGGGTGCTGGCCTTGCGCCCGGCGTGGGCCAATTGAATGCCTGCCACCGCGCCCTGGGCGGCAATAAAGCGCGTGATGCGTTGCAGCGGTTCGATTTGTTCGTCGTTCCACAGGCCCAGGTCTTCGGCGGTGATGCGGCCATCGGCGGTCACGGCGGTGGCTTCGGTGAATATCAGCCCGGCGCCGCCGACTGCGCGGCTGCCGAGGTGCACGAGGTGCCAGTCGTTGGCCAGGCCATCAACGCTTGAGTATTGGCACATTGGCGAGACGACAATGCGGTTGAGCAAGGTCAATTGGCGCAGGGTGTAGGGTTCGAGCAGCTGACTCATGGCGCACCTCTTGTGGGTTCTGTGGGCACTATTCAAACAGTGCTTAGAGCCTAGTCGACAACGGTGGCGTGCACAGGGTTCAGAAGGAAAACGGGAGCCGATTGCCGGCTCCCGTGTCGCAGCAGCTTACATTTCGACCTGGGTGCCCAGCTCGATCACCCGGTTTACCGGGAGCTTGAAGAAGCGCAGGTTGCCGTTGGCGTTTTTCAACATGAACGCAAACAAGGCTTCACGCCACCGCGCCATGCCCTTGATGCGCGAGGCGATCACCGTTTCACGGCTGAGGAAGTAGGTGGTGCGCATCGGGCTGAAATCGAGGTCGTCCAGATGGCACAGCTTCAACGCTTCGGGCACGTCCGGCTCATCGGTAAAGCCGAAGTGCAGGATTACCCGGAAGAAGCCTTCGCCGTAGGAGTCGACCTCGAAACGGCGTGCGGCAGGTACACGCGGAATATCCTCGTAGACCACCGTCAGCAGCACCACCTGCTCGTGCAACACCTGGTTATGCAGCAGGTTGTGCAACAGCGCGTGGGGCACGGCGTCGGGCCGCGCGGTGAGGAACACCGCCGTGCCCTGCACGCGATGCGGCGGCTGCACGCGGATACTGCTGATAAAAATCGGCAGCGGCAGGCCGCCTTCGTCGAGGCGCTCCACCAGCAATTGCTTGCCGCGCTTCCAGGTGGTCATCAGCACGAACAGCACAATCCCCGCCAACACCGGGAAGGCGCCGCCCTGGATGATCTTCGGCACGTTGGCCGCAAAGTACAGCCCATCCACCAACAGGCAGCAGACCAACACCGGCACCGCCAGGATCGGTGGCCATTTCCACAGCAGCAGCATCACCGCCGACACCAGGATGGTGGTCATCAGCATGGTGCCGGTCACGGCCACGCCGTAGGCCGAGGCCAGCGCGTTGGAGGACTCGAAGCCCAGCACCAGCAGGATCACGCCGACCATCAGCGACCAGTTCACCGCGCCGATGTAGATCTGGCCCTGCTCGGCACTCGAAGTGTGCTGAGTGTGCATGCGCGGGATGTAACCCAACTGGATCGCCTGGCGCGTCAACGAGAACGCCCCGGAAATCACCGCCTGGGACGCAATCACCGTGGCCAGGGTCGACAACACCACCAGCGGGATCAGCGCCCAGCTTGGCGCCAGCAGGTAAAACGGGTTGCGCGCCGCTTCCGGGTCGCCGAGCAGCATCGCGCCCTGGCCGAAATAGTTGAGCACCAACGCCGGCAACACCAGGATGAACCAGGCGCGGGCAATGGGCTTGCGGCCGAAGTGGCCCATGTCGGCGTACAGCGCCTCGGCGCCGGTCAACGCCAGCACCACCGCGCCAAGAATCGCCACGCCAATACCGGGGTGGGCCTCGAAGAACCGCACGGCCCACATCGGGTTCATGGCCTTGAGCACTTCAGGGTGCAGGGTGATGCCATAAATGCCCAGGCCACCAAGCACCAGAAACCAGGTGACCATCACCGGCCCGAACAGCTTGCCGATGCGGTCGGTGCCGTGTTTCTGGATCAGGAACAGCGCCACCAGTACCACCAGGGCGATCGGTACGACCCACTTGTCGAGACCATCGAATGCCAGTTCCAGACCTTCCACGGCCGACAATACGGAAATCGCCGGGGTGATCATGCTGTCGCCGTAGAACAGCGCCGCCCCGCACAGGCCGCACACCACGAGGAAACTGCGCAACTTCTTGCGCTCCCCCGCCGCCCGTCGCGCCAGCGCCGTCAGCGCCATGATGCCGCCCTCGCCCTGGTTATCGGCGCGCAGCACGAACAGCATGTACTTGATCGACACCACCCAGATCAGCGACCAGAAAATCAGCGCCAGAATCCCCAGCACCCCGTCATGGTTGACCTGAACCCCATAACCACCGTTGAACACCTCTTTAAGGGTGTAGAGCGGGCTGGTGCCGATATCGCCATAAACCACCCCGACCGCTGCTACCAGCATGCCAATCGGCTTGGCGTTTGAATGCTCGGCACCTGCTGCCTGACTACTCGCGTGACCCATCAACCACTCCTGCCCTTTGACCTGAGGTCTTTTATAAACAACGCGTCTAAGCTGACCCTAGCATGCGCTGTTTTACTTCTCGTAACAGACGTTTTATTGACCCAGGAGTTTTACCCGCGTGCAACGGCGCGAAGCATAGCGCAGCACTCGTCGCATTTCCCTGCATAAAGCTGGTCAAGTGCGTTGCCCGTCGATAGAATTGCGCACTTTTTGATCAGAGGCACACCAAGTGCCCGTCCGCAGCCTTGTCGTGCCCGACGGGCAGCGTCATTCAATACCGAGGTTAGACATGTCCACCACCATCGCAAAAGCCAACCCCAAGGTTGGCTTTGTTTCCCTGGGTTGCCCTAAAGATATCTGATCTATACATGAAAAGACTGAGTAAAAATAAAGCCTCCTAAGCCTGATAATGAGGCTTCGATTTTCCCCTCATCAAATCTCTAACTTCAATGACTGCGGCACGGTGAATCCAATACGCGGTCACCCGTGCGCGGTATTGGTGGGCGATTGATGCAAGGTGATAATCCGCCGAAACACTGCAATCCATCCCCATAGATGATTACCCTGAAATCCATGAGGCTGAGTGGGGGAATTTCGATTAGTGTGCCTACACAGAAGAACGATCGAATCGGCACCCTTTAACCTAATTCCGCATTGGGATTTTCACACATGACTGATTTTGCCTCCGTGTACGCAGAGCTTTCCCCCCTGTGGGAGAGCATCAAAGGTTTTGCGAACTCATCCTTCACGACTTCGCTTGCGGGGGCTTTCGCCGGTGCTGTAGCGGCACAGCGCGTCGCGGAAAAAGGCAAATTCAGAGAGGAGTTGATAAAGGAATTTCAACATACCAACGCGGTTATATCGCTCGCAACGGGTGTAGCGTGCCTTGCGCTGGCATTGAAATCGCAGCACATCAAAGCCTTGAAGACTTCTTACGATAATGATCAGAAGAGTTTTGAGGCGCACAAGGAAAGAATACGTGCATGCCAGATTCCCGCAGATACTCCTTTCGAGATCAGCCCTAGCCTTCTCTTCTTACAAGAGATCTCACCTCCTATTGCGACTATTCAGGATATCGTTCTGGGACGATTGTCTACCGTCGGTCGGGCAATCTCAGTTGTCACAGCACTTGCAGATTCTGTAGGAAACCTGAACGGGGCTTTATCCAAGCGAAACGAGCTGCTGAATACTTTCAAGAACAACCAATTCCCGGAGGGAGCCACTATCCACCACATGTATCTGGGTTTGCCGTATGGAGAAACGCATATCAACCAAGAATACGGTGGATCTATAGAGGCCATTTCCCTGTACACGGATTGCATAATTTTTTTCAGTATCAAGCTATGCGAGGACTTGAGAGACCACGGCGAAACACTCAGAAAACGCTACCGCTCGCGGTTGAGAGGAAGCCCGCCAAGGATTAACACATTCGACTTTGAACAACCCCGTCAGGATGGGTTGATTCCTAAGGATGAAGAGTATGAAGATTGGTTATCTGGGTTCGTCTCTGTACCTGAGCCCTCCTCAGAAAAGTGGTGGCGCCGTGTAAATCTGAGGGTCTGGTTCAACTGATCCTAATACCGTGATTCCGCGCCGCACCCACGCTTGATAGTCGTATTAACGGGGAGTAGCGTTTTTGAAGTGCTTACAGTTGCGCAAAAGGCCTGCAGAGCTGGGCCGCCAGCAACTTTGGGGGGCTATGAAGAGGCTTGAGTTCAGTCCCTGGTGCGTAAGCGTATGGCAGATACACCTTGTCAGCAATATGATGACTGCCTACATCAGCTGTTGCCTAGCTGCATGACATGGGTAGCATGAGGAATATCTGTTCGTATGAAACCACAGTGCAGATAAAACGAATCGCCCTCGGGAGTATCAGTAGAAAGGTGCACGCTCCGAAAGCGAAGAGCCGCATGTGTCAGCAGCGCTTTTACTAAAGCTTGGCCAACATGCTGTCCTCTTGATGAAGCTGCGACATATACCCGGCGTAGCCTTGCCGTATTGGCCTCCGCATATGGATCAATGGACAAGCCCCCGACGCCTATCAGTTGCTGGTTCAAGCACGCCACCATAAGACACTCGCCGGGTGCATCGAAACGGTTCGTCCCCGAGTGCCACTCGTCAATCAACCGGGTGATAAACCTGAAACCTTCCTCAACCGCCTCTTTTTCCAATGCCAGAATCTTCGGTGGCAAGTGCGTGATCTGATGGATCTCGAATTGTTTCATTCATTGTCCTTGTTTTTTGGGGGTAAGCGGATGGCGAACTCACTTACCGAATCGCCCTTATGGCTGGGATCAGGTAGGTGAGTTCGCCGGAGGGTTACCCTGGTGCAGACGGATCAGAACCTAAAAACTTAAATTATCGGCGTTTTTGAATTTTCCACTCACCAAGCTCGGGCAGTCCCACGCCCCACTCGCCCGTGGAAGCCCTCAAGATCCAGTATCTACACACGTTTCTGAGAATGTGGACGGTAAATCCATATCCATTGCATTCAATGCAATGACCGCTATATCTCGATACCCGCAGCTAGCCTGCCCCGCAACAGTAATTGCAAACACGAGCCCTTAGCATGAAAAACCGACGCAAAGCCAGCCCTCGGGGTGGGGGAAAAGCATTCCGTACCTTGGTTTTCTCGGGACGTAATTTTTCCAGTGCGTAATGGTCTTTGCGGCGCAGTTGGTGAATGCCGTAGCATCTGTAAACCAGACACGAGGACGTGACGATGATTGAAGAGAAAAGGTATATCACGATGTTGATTGGTCTGCTTAGGGACGGGAGAACATCAGAAGAACGCGCTGCTGCTGCTCGCGGTCTTGGTTTTACCGGTAGCGAGGAGGCTGTTGAAGCCTTAAGTTTGACGATAGCTAATGGTCGGACGGCAGAAGAACGTGCTGCTGCAGCTGAATCGTTGGGGCAAGCTTTGGCCAATAGACGCTGATTGCGCTTTTAGTCAGAATGACGCAAAAAAAGCCCCCACACCTTCGTAAGTGTGGGGGCTTTTTCAGTAAGGAACTCTTAAACCTTGAGTGGCTTCTTTTCCCACTTCAGCGCAAGTTTTTCAAAATCCTTGTAAAACGTCTTTTTCCCCGTCTGATGTCGAACAGCATCGATAAAGGGCTTGGCTTTCCGGTACAAATTTACAACATTCGTCCGGTTCGCCTGACGAAGCATTTCTTCATGATAAATGCCCTCGTTGATTCCGACGCAAATTCGCTCCCAGTGGTTCAGGACGTATTTTACCGCTCGGGTCTCATCGCCATCTGCTCTCTCAGGCATGAGTAGGTCTTTGATGGATCCGGCAGGGTCATGCATCGTCGCAACCATTTCATTGCCAAGGCGCAACTGCTCATCCATGCGGCATCCAAACATCAGATCGGCTGTTTGCTTTTTCTTGGCCGTCGATTGCACCTTGATGACCGAAATGATGGCGACCAGGACGCCCGTCATGAGCAACATATTTCTAAAGGCTTCGGATGCAAGCTGTGTGGTAACCGACGTACAAATATCCATTTTTTTGATTCCACCCATAAAAAATGGAGACCGATGGTCTCCATTTGGAAGCTGTAAATAGCGGTTTAGAAGCCTTCGTACTCTTCATAGGCTGGTGCGGACAATACGTTCATATTCATCCCTCATCTCTGTTTCGTTAGCGAATTAGCTAAACTGAGTGCGCTTTATATAGCACTGGCTTGGTGCCGGTCAACAGGCTCTCTTCTGTCATCTACGGGAATTCACTGTGCTCCGCCGAGGTCCTACACTCATAGAGTAGACGGTTTTTTTGAGAGATCGTTCCCGACGTTCCGTAGTGGACCGACGGTTCCGAAGCTGGCGTAGGCCACCTCAATATAGCGTCGAAAACAGAGAGCAAAAATGAAATCAAGAATCCAGCCTGAAAAACGTTTGTAGCCCTTTAACCACAAGGTCTACAGCCACGCGACAGTCCCCACCTGACTTCAAAGGATGGGCTATAAAAAGCTGCCATGCAGATTCTGAAAATCACCCCAAACCATCGTTTCTCCGTTTTACACCGCTCTAGTCCACGCCTCTTCACTTGTGACTCCTGTGCTCCACGTTTCGCGCCTTGCGCAGCATTTTTTCCAAAAATTGAAAAACCTGTCAAAAAATGAAAAACGACTTAACTTGCCAAGGCCTCCAGCCGGCTTGGGCTGGCGGGTTGTTTTCATCACACGATTCATTTCGCAAAAAAAGTGTGCAAAGCCCGTCGGCGGGAGGGGGATAAGTGCTTTTTCGTCCGGTTTTTTCTTGCCGCTACAAATTTCGGCCCGCCGCCAGGACCCACTTCGTCGGATCACCGCTCAGCCAGTCACGCGCCGCAATATACTGTCTGCATATACAGTATTCGTAACAAGCGAACAGAGGCGGAGCAATGATGAACGCGAGTGACTCCACACAGAACGGTGTGACCTTATTCTGGCTAGAGGCGCTACGAGATGAGGCAGCCTTGCTGCGTCACCCAGGTGCACATCATAAAAAGCTGATTGATGCGGCGTACGCGCTTCATAGAGCACAGCTAATCGGCCCCGATAATCTCGCTGATTTACTTGAGCAAGCGGATGGAGCACTGGAATACGCCGTAGAAGCGCTTCTGGATGAACCCAGCGACCACTGGGGCTGACTTATCATGCATATGCTAGTGACCCCGATGCGCTGCAAAGGCGTAGCCCTGGACCCACAAGAAAGGAGGCGTTATCCGGCTATTAGGGGTGACGTACTTGTAGCTCCAGCGACAAGCAACGAGCTTGGCCGAAGCTCAAATGTAGCGCGGGTATCGAAGGGGATGCCGTTGGAACCTGATCCACTGCCTCGGTTGCTCGATGCGAACTTGTCCGGAATGGCACCGAACGGTTTCGTGCTGAGCGGCATTGAATATGTTGATGGATGCGCTTATGCGCAGTCTTGGTGGTGCCGCCTGGCATAGCAAGAAATCAAAGCGGGGACCAAAGGTCCCCGCTGTTTATGCGCTACAACTGCTGAACAATCCGATACAAACGACCAAGCCAATACATCGTCTGTAAGAGTCGAATCAGCTCTTCTGGAAACAGCCTTTTAAAAATCGATTTCATACGGAAAATCCTCAATCAAGGGTAATGCTTGCATCTCACCTTGTAAGTCTGCAAGCCTTTCCACCTGCCTTAGCAACAGTCCTTCAAAGTTTGTTTACCGTTAAAGGTAAACAAACCTTTAAGCCAAGCAGCCCCTATTAAGTCATACAGCTCAGCCAACCTAATGGGTTTCGTTATCTACGCGCGCTTGACCGGTCCATCGCTGAGCCCTACCCTTTGATTTCTGAAGATGCAAAGCGTAAAGCGGCAGGTGGTGAGGCGTCATTACCACAGGTTTTCCTAATCCAGGCAACCCCCAAAATGTCAGCCAAAAGGCCCGCCAATGCGCGGGCCTTGCCATTTCTGCAATAGATCCCCACACCCCTGATGGCACTTTCCTCGCTAGTTAGCGGGGTTTCGCCACTGAGGTTGCGGGAAAGTGTTTAGCGGTAGATAAGCGTTCGTCATACGAAAAAAAAACTAGATTCCGACGGGCGGCAGTGTCGCACTAGGCACATGTGCCTAGTTGTTTACGGTACACCGTAAAAAAATATCGTTAGTTATGAATCTGATTTCGAGTCTTCAAACTTATCTCTATAAATCGAGTGCAACGATTCACTATAAATAGAGAAAAAAACCGGCAAAAAATTCGTATCAGAAAACGCGGAAGAAATTGCGAGACTCAAATCAAAGAGTAATCGGTTTGAGTTTTCCCGATAAAGACAATGACTTCGCTGCTGCGCTCGAAAAGTCAGATGCGTTACCAGGTGCTGGTGTTGGACCATGGGTATGGGCGGCCAGTTGGAGATTCATCTGCTGCACCAATTCGAGCAAGTCACACAACACCTGCAGCACGTTCACTCCTTCGGATCCTAACCAAGTCTTTGGCGCGACCATGCGATGGCTGACCGCTGCAACGCTTTTACGCATCCCCTGAATCCTTTCTTCCATATCACCACCCACCATGGCATTAAGCTTCTGCCCCACCACCAGGTTCAAGTCGCGCCCGGTGGCCTGATGCAGATCGTCCAGCGCAGCCAGACTCGCAGACCCGCCCGAAAGTAGTTTCAGCGCACCCAGCGCCTCGATCTTCTTGATCCCACCCACTGACTCGGTTGAATGGTCCTCCACAGTCCTGGCGTGGCTCTGGAAGCTCTCAGTATTCTGCAATGCCTCCACTTCGCGCTCGATCGCCTTGTCCTGGATCTTCCCGTCCGTTTGGCGCAGCCAGTTGCCGTCGGCGTCGACGCGCTGCTGGCAGGCCTCACTGTGCTGCCACACCTGGTCACCCTTCGGCACCCGGGGCAGGCTCAGGCCGTGCGGCAGAATCTGCGTGATAAAGGGCTTATGCGGCAGGCCATAGGCAAAGCTGACCACCACGGTGGTGCCCTCTTCCGGGAAGCCATACATGCCAGCCTCTTGCCCGCCCATCGGCGCCGGCAACGGCAGGCCAGTCAGGATCGGCAGCGCTGGATCTGGCTCGCCATCGGGCAGCAGCACTTCCACGTCGACGCCAAAGCGCGGTCGGAAGTCGTCGCACAGGCCAGGCGCGGCCGGCGCATCAGGAACGGCCACCACGCGGCCAAAGCGTGGCAGGTGATAGCCACCGGTGAGTTCGGGAAATTGTCGCTCTACGCTGCGACGGATTGCGTCGTCCATTTGATCGCCATTTGGTTGCCGGCGAGCGTCACGCTGGTGATCCTCTCGCCCTGGTTGATGGTGGCGCCTGGGCGCAGTCCTGGTAGGGCCGCGATCATTGCGCTCTGGTTGCCCTGGTAGCCGTCGAAGAGTTCGACGGGCAGCTGCAGCGGTGAGCGGATGCCAAAGAAGCTGTCGGCCCAGCTGCCCACAAACACCTCGCCGTCGCCCTGCTGCTGCCAGATGAAGTCGGGGATGCTGAATACGCTGGCCAGACTGTCCATGGCCAGGTAGCCGGCAGCCAGGCTGTAGAAATATGGCGCTTTGACCTTGGCGTATGCCTTGTCTGGCACCCGGAAACGCAAGCCGGTCTTGTCGCTGACCTCGGCCAGCACGCCCTGCAGGTCGACGTGGCGCAAGTTCAGTGGCATAGGTTGCGATAGGATCGCCGCCAGTTCACGGCAGACCAGGATCTGCTGCACACTATTGATGGCCGTGGAGCGCTCGACAAAGCCAATGAAGTGACGCTGCAGCGTGCCGTCGTTGTAGCCGACATCGAGCGTCACCAGGCCTTTGAGCGGTGCGTCTGCCTGGATGGTGAAGGTCGCCCGGCCGGGGCTTTTGATATCAAGCCGCACTTCGCCCTTGATCATCGGATACGGCGTGCCGCTGATGGTGAGTACCTGGTGCAGTTTCATGGTGTCGGAGCCAGCCAGTTATCCACCTTTTTCAAGGTGCGTTCGAAGCCGCTCAGGTCGTCCGGGCTGCCGGATCCGTCACCACCGCCGGCGCCGACGGCCGAACCCGGGCCGGATTGCGACATCACGCTGTTGCCGGCGCGGCGAGTCTCCACCCGCTCAGGGTTGGACAGTTTCTCTGCCAGGGTGAACTGCACCAGCCATTGGTTGAGGGTGTCGTCTTCCCGGGCGCTCACGCCGTCGGAGAACTGCACTTCGCGGATGCCGAACGCGGCAGCGGTGTCGTTAACGATGCGGTACATGTGCAGCTGACCACCGCCGGCCGTGGCTTCCGCCAGGCGCATAAGGCTGCGCAGTTGGGGCGCGTCAATAAACGGAATAGCAAGGCTCACCGTCAGGGTTTTGGGCTTGAACCCCTTGTGTGCGGTCTGACTGTTGCTGGTCTGCCCCGACAGGTCGTCGCTTTCGATGCGCAGATTGGCTGTAATTTTCAGGCGCTTGCCCAGGACCTGCTGGCCATCGAGTAGAAGCGTCATAAGCCGACCAGCTCCCGAACAAAGTTCAAACCATCCCGCGAGCCCACCAGCAGCACGCCGGCGCACAGCACCCATTCATGACCAGGTGTATCGCCCTGCAGCAACGCACGGCGTAATTCGTTGTTGTCGCCTGGCCCCAAGATCCGCGCGCGCATGCTGTGGTCGGCGTTGCCGTCGGCCAGCAGGGCTTTCAGATCATTCAGCTGTTTGTCGCGGTCCTGCTGCTGGGCTGCTTTACGGCCGGCCAATGCGGCCAGGTCGCCCATGGGCGAGCTGTCGGCCGCGTAGCTCTCCAGCACGGCGATCTGCCCGGCCATGGATTGCTTGGCCGCTTTGACCACCGTGCAGCGCTCCAGGGGCAGCGCAGACCAACGCGGCAAAGGCCCTGCGCTGGGGATCTCCCACTTGTCAGCCTCCAGCCGCGACAGGTTCCGCGCTCGACGTTCGGCGCGCACCAGGTCAGGGATCGGCAGCAACGCATTGAAGCGCGCCAGAGTGTCGGCGAACTGATCCAGGCGCGTACTCAGGAACATCAGCGACAAGGCGTACTGAGGGCCAGCCGGCCGGCCGATATCGCTAACATCGACCAGCTTGGCGGCCAGCTGCTGCAGCAAGTTCGGTGCCGACAGAAAACGCTGATGGCCACGGCCCTGCCCTACTCCGTTTTGAAATGGCGTCACCGCCAGGCACGCCGGGGCCTCGCCCATCTGCCCCGCCA
>NZ_JBAWDE010000360.1:0-5337 GCF_049590575.1 Pseudomonas sp. | reverse complement strand
CTCTTCGCGAGCAAGCCCGCTCCCACCTTTTTTCAATCTCAGTGGGTTTCAACACGCCACACGGCCTGCTTCACCTCAATCGCCTTGGGCAGCAAGCGGTTCTGATAAAACAGATCCGCCGTCGCCTGCTGCGCCTGGATGATCCTGTCGTCAATCGGCAGGATCGGCGACGGCGGGCGGTTATCCATGTAGCGTGCGATCACGTCGCCGGGCAGGCCCATGAAGCCCGTCAGCACGCGCAAACTGTCCTCACGCTGGCTACGGGTGAGGGCTTCGGCGGCGCTGAGTTCGTCGAGCAGCTCATGCACGAAAGCGCCATTCGCCTGGGCATATTCACGCCGCGCGGTATACACCGGCCCCGACAGCCCCAGGCCTTCGCCATTGGCCAGCACATGGCTGGGGCTCTGGCTCAGTGCGAGGGACGAGTAGGGCTCCCAGATCGCCCAGGCGTCGACGCTGCCTTGCTCGAACGCCGCGCGCGCATCGGCGGGCGGCAGGTACACCGGCTGGATATCCTTGTAGCTCAGGCCGGCTTTATTCAGCGCGCGCAGGATCAGGTTGTGCGAGCTGGAGCCTTTCTGGAACGCGACCTTTTTGCCTTTCAAGTCCGCCACCGAATGCAGGGGACTGTCATTGCGCACCAGGATGGTTTCGGCGCTGGGCTTGGGTGGTTCGGCGCCGATGTAGACCAGATCGGCCCCGGCGGCTTGGGCGAACAGCGGCGGGATATCACCGGTGGAGCCTACGTCCAGCGCGCCGACGTTGAGTGCTTCGAGCATCTGCGGACCAGCGGGGAATTCAACCCATTTCACTGCCGTCTGCGGGAAGCGCTTTTCCAGCAACCCATGTTCCTTGGCCAGCACCAGGGCAATCGAGCCTTTCTGGTAGCCGATGCGCAGGGTGGCGGGGTCGGCCGCCCAGGCAGCCTGAGTCAGCAGCAGCGTCAACAGCAGCGCCGGAATTTTCATGCGGGGACCTCCTTGAAACGATTTTCGGGGCGCGCCAAACCGAGATTTTCGCGCAAAGTCGAGCCGCTGTACTCGGTCCGGAACAGACCGCGCCGTTGCAGCTCGGGGACCACCCACTGGGCGAAATCTTCCAGGCCAGCGGGCAGGTGCGGCACCAGGATGTTGAAGCCATCCGCCGCGCCGTTTTCGAACCAGTTTTGCAGCGCGTCGGCGATCTGCGCAGGCGTGCCGATCAGGCTGTAATGCCCGCGACCTCCGGCGATGCGCCGGCCCAATTGCGCGAGTGTCAGCTGCTCGCGATCCGCCAGCTCACTGAGCAACTGCTGCCGGCTGCGCTGCCCGCTGTCGGTCAAGGGCAATGGCGGCAACGGCCCGTCCAGCGGGTAGCCGGACAGGTCGAAATTACCCAGCATGCGCCCCAGCAACGCCACGCCGACTTGCGGCTCGACCAGCGCCTGGAAAGCCTCGAATTTGTCCTGGGCCTCAGCCTCGGTTTGCCCGACCACCACAAACATCCCCGGCATGATTTTCAGCGCGTCCGGCTTACGCCCATAGCGCCCCAGCCGCCCTTTGAGGTCGGCATAAAACGCCTGGGCATCGGCCAGTGAAGTCTGCGCGGTAAACACCACCTCGGCGGTTTGCGCGGCCAATGCTCGGCCCGCCTCGGAAGAGCCGGCCTGCACGATCACCGGCTGGCCCTGGGGCGAGCGCGCCACATTCAGCGGGCCCTTGACCCGGAAGTGTTCACCGACGTGATCCAGCACATGCCGTTTCGCCGGGTCGTAATACCTGCCACCGGCCTTGTCGCGCACAAAAGCATCGTCGTCCCAGCTGTCCCACAGGCCGGTCACCACCTGATGAAATTCCCTGGCGCGGCTGTAGCGTTCGCCATGGCCGAGGTGTTCGTCGCGGCCGAAATTCTGCGCTTCGGCGGCGTTGTCCGAGGTCACCAGGTTCCAGCCCGCGCGGCCGCCCGAGAGGTGATCCAGCGAGGCGAATTTACGCGCCACATGGTACGGCTCGTTGTAGCTGGTGGTCGCCGTGGCGATCAGGCCGATGTGCTCGGTCACCGCACTCAGCGCCGAGAGCAAGGTCAGCGGCTCGAAATGGTCCGAGCGCGCCATCTGGCTGGCGATCTCGCCGGTGGCGGCGGCGATGCTGTCGGCCACGAACAGCGCATCGAACTTCGCCGCTTCGGCCACTCGCGCCAGGTGTTTGTACTGGTTGAAATCCAGCCCGGCGTCGGCCGGCACGTCCGGGTGGCGCCAGGCGGCGACGTGGTGCCCGGTGGCCATCAGGAAGGCGCCGAGTTTCAGTTGACGGCTCATGTTCAGAAATCCTTGCGCAGTTGCACGCCGAAGTAACGTTCATCGTCACGGGGCACGGCGCGGTAGATGTAATTGCCGCCGCTGGCGAGCATCGGCGAGTAGGACTTGTCGGCGAGGTTCTTCGCCAGCAGCGCCACGCGCCAGCCGTTGGTGTAGTCGGCCAGGGCCACGCTGGCGTTCCAGATGCCGTAGGCGCCTTGCTTGGTATCCACGTTCTGGCTGATGTCGTACTGCACTTCGCTCTGCCAGCTGTAGTCGGTGCCCAGCTCGACATCCAGACCGTTATCCAGCGGGATGCTGTAGTCGGCGCGCACGTAGCTTTTCCAATCCGGGCTGTACGGCAGTGGCTTACCGTTGACGTTGCAGGTTGCCGCAGCACCGGCCGGGCAGGCGAACTCATCGATGCGCGCGCGGGTGTAGGCGAGGGCGCCGGACAGCTTGAGTTGCTGGGTGGCCTGCAAGGCGTAATCCAGCTCGACGCCCTCGGTGCTGACGCTGCCGGCGTTGATCAAGCGGGTGACCACCTGGCCGGCGACGCTGTCGAAAAAATTCGCCTGGTAGTTGTCGTAGTCGCTGTGGAATACCGCCAGGTTGGTGGTCAGGCGGTTGTTCCAGGCGGTGGCCTTGATCCCGGCTTCCCAGGTATTGGAGGTTTCCGGCTTGAGCGCGTCGGTGTCACGCGGCTGCATGTTGAAGAACACGTTGTAGGCCGGGCCCTTGTAGCCGCGCGAGTAGGTCAGGTAGCTGGTGACGCTGTCGCTGATGTCGTACTGCACGCCGAGTCGGCCGGACCAGCCGTCTTCATCCACCGAGCCGGAACTGGACGTGGCCGGTTGAATCCCGCTGACCGTGGTGGCCGAGGTCGACACGCGGCGGTGATCGTACTTCAGGTCGTCGTGGGTGTAGCGCAGGCCGGCGATCCCGCGAAAGCGCGAGGTGAAGTTCAGCGTGGTTTCGCCGAACGCCGCGTAACTGTCGCTGGTGGTACTGTAGTCGGCGACGCCGCGGTCGCTGCGCGTGGTGGTCGTGAGGGTGCGCTGGTAGGTTTCCTCATCCTTGCCGTGCATGTAGAACAGGCCGCCGACGTACTCCAGGAATTCACCCTTGGGCGAGGCCAGGCGCAGTTCCTGGGAGTATTGGTCGAAGGCCAGATCGCCCTTGTCGGCGGTGCCAGGGAAGGCGGCCGTCACCGTGCCGAGGCGGTCGCCGTCCTGGTACTGGGTGTTGTCCCAGCCGCGCCAGGCGGTGATCGAGGTCAGGGTGTAGTCGCCGAGGTTCCAGTCCAGCTGCGCCGACAAACCCTTGTTGGTGTCTTCCACATAGCTGCGAGTGTCGGTGTTGATGTCGCGGTTGTCGCTGGACGGCCGCACCGGGTTCAGCGCATTGCTGAACCCCGGGCTCAGGGACTTGCTGACCACGCCGTTCGGCGCGTCGTCATGGGACTGCATGTAGTCGGCGATCAGGGTCAGTGTCACGTCGTCATTCGGGGTGAATTCCAGCTTGCCGCGAATGCCCTTGTGGTTGTAGCCGTTGACCTCCTGGCCATTGTGCTGGTTGTCGACGTTGCCGTCGTAGCTGCCGAACAGCGTGCTGATCGAGCCCTTGAGCACATCCGGCACCACGCTGCCGCCGATGCCGAAACGCGTGCGGCTTTCATTGCCGCTGTAGTAGGACTGGTCGATATAACCGTGGGTCTCGGCGGTGGGCGCCTTGCTGGTGATATTCAGCACGCCGGCCGAGGCATTTTTGCCGAACAGCGTGCCTTGCGGGCCGCGCAGCACTTCGATGCGTTCCAGGTCCAGCAGGTCGAGGGTGGCCTGGCCGGGGCGGGCGTAGACCACGCCGTCAATCACCGTGGCCACGGTCGGCTCGACGCCAGGCGAGGTGGAAATGGTGCCCACGCCACGCACGAACAGCGAAGTATCCTTGTT
Source organism: Pseudomonas sp. (assembly GCF_049590575.1). Classification (GTDB taxonomy): domain Bacteria; phylum Pseudomonadota; class Gammaproteobacteria; order Pseudomonadales; family Pseudomonadaceae; genus Aquipseudomonas. Next base: position 1,110 of record NZ_JBAWDE010000360.1, on the reverse strand, counting down.
TGACGCGCCGGTGCGGAAGTTCAGCGACGGCACTTGCTGGGCGATGCTCGCCACGCCGTTGCGGTTGTCGCGTTCCAATTGCTCGCCGTCCAGAACGGAGACCGCCACCGGGACTTTTTGCAGCGATTCTTCGCGGCGGGTCGCGGTCACCGTCACCGCTTTGAGCGTGGTTTGCGGCTCATCGGCGGCAAAGGTCGGGACCACGGGAAGGGTGGTCAAACCGGCAAGGAGGAATAGGTGCGTGTGTTTGTACATGCTGTGTCCGCTCAAAATGAATGCCCTGAACCGCTGCGGTTCTTGCGACCGTCAGCGCCTGTGAAACTGTCTTGAGCATTCGCTCGAGCGAGTAGCAGACACTGCGCTTTGTTAGCGCTAACATCGATATTATTGGTAGGTCTGGTTTAGAGCGTCAAATACTAAAAAATTAGTCCTATATTCCTTTTTGGTTTGAACAGGATCCCCCCGTGAGCGAAGACAAACCGCGCAAACGCCGTGGCGCCGGGCGCGTTACCTTGAACACCGTGGCCCGCCAGGCCGGGGTCTCGGCAATCACCGTGTCGCGTTATTTCAATCAGCCGGAGCAGGTCTCGCCCGAACGCCGCGAGCGGATTGCCGAGGTGGTGGCCGAGCTGGGTTACGTGCCGAACCTGGTGGCTGGCGGGCTGGCCTCGGCGCGCGGCAGGATCGTGGCGATGGTGATCCCGAATATCTCGGGGCCGATCTTCGCCAATACCATCCAGGGGTTCAGCGACACCCTCAGCCGGCATGGGTACCAACTGTTGCTGGCGTCCAGTTATTTCAGCGCCGAGCAGGAAGAAAGCGCAGTGCGCGCCTTCCTCGGCTGGTCGCCGGCGGCCCTGGTGCTGACCAGCCGTTTTCACAGCGTGGGCACCGAAAAGATGATCGCCGACGCCGATATCCCGGTGGTAGAAACCTGGGACTACGTGCCCGAGCGTGAGCCGTTGCAGATCGGTTTTTCCCACTATGAAGTCGGAGTAACGGCCGCGCGCTACCTGCACGCCAAGGGCTACCGACGCATCGCCTTCGTGCAGAACAGCGCCGCCGGGGACCTGAGCGCACGCGAGCGTGGCGAGGGGTTTGCCGCAGCGC
>NZ_JBAWDE010000359.1:0-1545 GCF_049590575.1 Pseudomonas sp. | reverse complement strand
CCAAATCTATGGATCGAAACTTCCTCTCGCCTCGGTCACGGCGAGGTGAAGTTTTTATCCGGCATCTGCGGACTCGAAATCCGCAATTATACTGCCCCCTTCGGTCGCCGGCACAGGTAACGAACGCGCGTTATATGGGTAGACGTCACGGCGCGAGGGCGGCTTGAGGCTTGACCTCCAGGCGCGCCAGCACTAGTCGCAGCCACCGGCGCGACACGAGGCCTTTTGATTGCGTGGAATTACCGGCCGAGGATTGAGTTTCTCCGGCCGCAGCTCTCATCCAAGCCCCGGTTGGTACTCCAAAACCGGTCTTCGCGCGCCTGATGATTTCGTCTGGCAGTGGGAGTGAAGGAGACATTGCGAGAGCTTCCTTGCCAGCGCCGGGTACCATGCCGGCTATGACAGGGGCGAGAGACCTCAACAGGCTCGCATCCACGAGCGGCACACGAATTTCGAGGCTGTGCGCCATGCCCGCCCAGTCGGCGTCGCGTAACAGCTGATTGCGCATGTAATGGGATGATTCGAGCGCGCAGATGCGCGCGACGTTCGAGCCGGGATCGGGCACGAGGCTTTTGGCGAGACGGCCCAGCGGGTCGAGGCGATGCAGACCCTCGCGAGCCACATCTGCGTCCATCATCTCACTCAATTCGTGCGGAAGAAACAGGCCGCGCCGCAGGAGATATGCGCCGGCCCAGCTTCCCGCATATTCGAAGAAGGCCGTGGCCTTGGGCCGGGCTGACGTCAGACTTGGGAGTGCTGCTCGAATGAGCGTGCGTGCTAGCCGACCGATCCCAAGGCCCGCTGTGAACCGTCCGAAACGCCGCCACCGAGGTAACTCTACAAAGCTCGGATATCCTGCGAAGAGTTCATCTCCGCCGAGGCCCGAGATCGCGACCTTGAGACCGGCCTCGCGCGAAGCCTTAGAGACAAACCACGTGTTCACGCCGTCGATCGAAGGCTGGTCCATGGACTCGAGAATGGCCGGAAGATCCTGGCGAAACTCCCGCTCGCCGACGTAGCGCACGATATGATGCGCGCCGTAGCGCTCGGCCACGCGAGCTGCGAGCGGCGCCTCGTCTTCCGAGGTGTTTTGGAATTCCTCGAACGCTAGCGTGATGGCGCGAATTTCGCTTTGACCTGCATCCCTCATGAGGCCCAGAAGCGCGCCCGAATCTACCCCTGCCGACAAAAACGCGCCAACCTCGACGTCGGCCAGCAGATGCGCCTTCACACTGTCCAATACAACTTGTCGCACTAATGCCGCCGACTCGGCCTGTGGGATGGAGGGCTGTGCCGCCGCATCGGCGAGGATCGCGGCTAGATTGGCGAAGCACTTGGCCTCGCGCGGCCCGGCCGCGTCGATCCACTGGGTATGGCCGGCGGGCAGTGAACGAATTTCCCGATAAAGCGAGAAAGGCTCGGGTACACTTCCATATAAATGAAACCCGACCAGCCCTGCTGGTTCCGGATCGCGCGAAACGCCCCCGCCTGCGAGCAGCGCCTTGACTTGCGAGGCGAAGCGAAACGTCCAGCCGTCGTTCGCCG
>NZ_JBAWDE010000358.1:0-25986 GCF_049590575.1 Pseudomonas sp. | reverse complement strand
CCGGTCAGTTGGATGGCCGCGTGGCCCAGGCGCATATAGCGCGGGATCGACAAGCGCGCACCCGCCTCGGCCAGTCGCGCCGAGTCGAGGCCGTATTGCAGCAGCAGCGGTTGCGGGTCCAGGCCGTGGCTGTGGATGGCATCCGCCAAGGTGTGCACGAAGCCCACCGACAGATCCCCCAGTCGCACCGGCTTCACGGCGTTACAGCCAGATATTCAGCAGGCGCGCGCCACGCGACTCGCCATCGGCGCTGATCTGCCCGTTGCCGCTAAGGAAGCTATGCCCGGCGGTGCCCAGGTCCCAGAACTGCCCACGCAGGAACACGCTCATGCCGGCAGTCGCCGTGCTGACCGGTTGTTGGCTGATCAGGGTCAGGCGCCGCCATGCTTCACCTTCGCTGAGCTCTTCGGGCTTGAGGCTGATTTCCGTTGGCGTGGACACGCTTTTGAAGCCGCGCCATGGCCGGTCCCAGGTATCGCGACCCAATACAAAGGCCGGCACCGCGACCAGTTGCGCGCCTTGCTCGTTGAGTTTGCGGTAGTTGTCCGGGTACCAGCTGTCGCTGCCCACCAGCACGCCGAGGCGGCCGGCCGGCGTGTCGACCACGCTGACCATATTTTCATCGCCCGGCTGGATAAAGCCGCGTTCATCGTAGATCGGGTAGAGCTGGCGCTGAGGGTCGCCGATCGGCAAACCGTCGGCGTCAAACACCACGCTGGCATTGTACAAAGCGCCATGGCCGACCTGCAGCTGGCCCTGGCTGACACTCGGGTTGGGCAGCGCGATGGAGCCGGCGACCAGGGTCACGCCAAACTCCTTGGCCAGCCCGCCGAACAGCACCTGATAGTCCCGCGCCATGCTCGTGGCCTTCATCCGCAGGTAGGCGTCGTCGGTGCGGCTTTCGCCGGTGGCGCTGATCCAGGCGCGGGCAAACAGCAGCGGGTTGCTGAGCGACAGCCAGTTCATCGCATCTTTCACATGCAACGCCTGGTACACCTCATTTTTTTCGCCGGTGAGCATCAGCCAGGTGCCGATATGCTCGGGCAGCACCACGATGGTCTTGTCGTTGATCAGCCCCTGGTCCCGGGCTTTTTGCAGGTAGGCCGAGAGTTTCAAATGCAGGCGTTCGAGGCTCTGGTAGTCGGCGGGAAACAGCTCCGGCTGGATGCCCAGCAGGTTGCCGCGATCGGCTGGCAGGCCTTCATTCACGGCGAGGGTGATGCGCAGGTCGGACAGGTAATGCGCCACAGGGCGCTCCTGGGTCCAGACCAGATACGCGGCGATAGCGGCAACCAGGGCCATGGTGACGGTAAAAGCTAGAAGTTTACGCATGGGGCAACAGACAACAGACCGTGTGCTGGGTTCGCCGTCTAGGGTAGGGCCCATGCAACGGCTTGCCAAGGGGCGCTGTGCATTTGGATCAATAACTTGTCAGTTTCAGTCATTGAGCCGTCATCCATCGCCTCTTAGGCTGTAGGGCATAAACCGATGGCAGGCCGTTCGAGCCTGCCACGTCCCGTGATGATCCGTTGTGGAGCTGTACCATGACCGCTGCTGCCTATCCGCACCTGCTGGCCCCGTTGGACCTGGGTTTTACCACGCTGCGCAATCGCACCCTGATGGGCTCGATGCACACGGGCCTGGAAGAGAAACCCGGTGGTTTCGAGCGCATGGCCGCCTATTTTGCCGAGCGTGCGCGTGGCGGCGTGGGCCTGATGGTTACCGGCGGCATTGGCCCGAATGTTGAGGGGGGCGTGTACGACGGCGCGGCCAAGCTGACCACCGACGAAGAAGCGCAGAAGCATAAGATCGTGACCCAGGCCGTGCACGCGGCAGGCGGCAAGATCTGCATGCAGATCCTCCACGCCGGCCGTTATGCCTACAGCCCCAAGCAAGTTGCGCCGAGCCCGATCCAGGCGCCGATCAACCCGTTCAAGCCTAAAGAGCTGGACGAGGACGGCATCGAAAAGCAGATCCAGGATTTTGTCACCTGCTCGCTGCTGGCCCAGGTCGCCGAGTACGACGGCGTGGAAATCATGGGCTCCGAAGGTTACTTCATTAACCAGTTCCTGGCCGCCCACACCAACCATCGCACTGACCGTTGGGGTGGCAGCTACGAGAACCGCATGCGCCTGGCGGTAGAGATCGTGCGCCGCGTGCGTGAAGCGGTGGGGCCGAATTTCATTATTATCTTCCGTCTGTCGATGCTCGACCTGGTCGAGGGCGGCAGCACCTGGGAAGAAATCGTGCAGTTGGCCAAAGCCATCGAGCAGGCCGGTGCGACGATCATCAACACCGGTATCGGCTGGCACGAAGCGCGTATCCCGACCATTGCTACCAAGGTGCCGCGTGGCGCGTTCAGCAAGGTCACCGCCAAGCTGCGCGGCGCGGTGCAGATTCCGCTGATCACCACCAACCGCATCAACACCCCGGAAATCGCCGAACAGATCCTCGCCAGAGGCGATGCCGATATGGTCTCCATGGCGCGGCCGTTCCTCGCCGACCCGGAATTCGTCAACAAGGCCGCTGAGGGCCGCGCCGATGAAATCAACACCTGCATCGGCTGCAACCAGGCCTGCCTGGACCATACCTTCGGCGGCAAGCTGACCACCTGCCTGGTCAACCCGCGCGCCTGCTACGAAACCGAGCTCAACTACCTGCCGGTCCAGCAGATCAAGAAAATCGCCGTGGTCGGTGCCGGCCCGGCAGGCCTGGCGGCGGCGACGGTGGCGGCCGAGCGTGGCCATCAGGTCACGCTGTTCGATTCGGCCAGCGAAATCGGCGGCCAGTTCAACATCGCCAAGCGCGTGCCGGGCAAGGAAGAGTTCTTCGAAACCCTGCGCTACTTCCAGCGCAAATTGCACACCACCCATGTCGAGCTGTGCCTCAACACCCGCGTGGATGTCGCGCAACTGACGGCGGGCGGCTATGACGAGATCATCCTGGCCACCGGTATTGCGCCGCGTACCCCGGCGATTCCCGGCGTAGATAACGCCAAGGTGCTGAGCTACCTGGACGTGATCCTCGAACGCAAACCCGTGGGCAAGCGCGTGGCGGTGATCGGTGCCGGTGGTATCGGCTTCGACGTGTCGGAATTCCTCGTGCATCAGGGCGTGTCCACCAGCCTGGACCGCGATGCGTTCTGGAAAGAGTGGGGCATCGACACCCAGCTGCAAGCCCGTGGCGGTGTGGCCGGGATCAAGCCCGAACCGCATGCGCCTGCGCGTGAGGTGTTCCTGCTGCAACGCAAGGCTTCCAAGGTCGGCGACGGCCTGGGCAAGACCACCGGCTGGATCCACCGCACCGGCCTGAAAAACAAGCGCGTGCAAATGCTCAACAGCGTCGAATACTTGAAGATCGACGATGAAGGCCTGCATATCCGCATCGGCGCCGAGGGCGAGCCGCAGGTGCTGGCGGTGGACAACATTGTCATCTGCGCCGGGCAAGACCCGCTGCGCGAATTACACGACGGCCTGGTGGCTGCGGGGCAGAACGTGCACCTGATCGGCGGCGCCGATGTGGCCGCCGAGCTGGATGCCAAGCGCGCGATCAACCAGGGTTCGCGCCTCGCCGCCGAGCTGTAATGCGCAACAAGGGGCGGTGCTAGACTACCGCCCCTTGTTGCCGGCAGACCCTTCCCGATGGGCCCCTTCGATTGGCTTCCCCACGCACCCCTTGAACGCTTGAGCCTGGACTGGTTGAACGGCGTCGAGTTGGCCGTGCTGCGCCTGGACCGTATCGACCCGCTGATCAGCGGCAACAAGTGGTTCAAGCTCACCGAGCACCTGGCCCAGGCACGCCAGGCGGGCGCCAGCGGCATCATCAGCCTGGGCGGGGCGCATTCCAACCACCTGCACGCGCTGGCGGCGGCGGGCAAGCGCTTTGGTTTCCCCACGGTCGGCCTGTTGCGTGGCCATCCTCAAGACACACCCACCGTCCTCGACCTGCACACCTTCGGCATGGCCCTGCACTGGCTGGGCTACGGCGGCTATCGCGCGCGGCATGCGCCGGACTTCTGGTTACCGTGGCGCGAGCAATATCCCGAGCTGCATCCCGTGCCGGAAGGCGGAGGCGGCGTGGCGGGTGCGTTGGGCTGCGCGGTGTTGGTCGAGCAAGCCCGTGCGCAGCTGTGCAACCTGGGCTGGGACGATTACCACGGCTGGTGGCTGGCGGCGGGCACCGGCACCACGTTGGCGGGGTTGGCATTGGCCGAGGCGGGTGCGCATCCGGTCTACGCTGCGATGGCGGTGCCGGATGACCATGGTGTCGGGCAAAACGTACAGGCCATCGTGCAGGGCGGCTATGAACTGCTCGACGCCAGCCGTGGCGGCTTCGCCAAGGTCGATGCGCAATTGCTCGGGTTTATCGAACACACGCAGCAGCAGTGCGGCCTGCCGCTGGAGCCGCTCTATACCGGCAAGGCGCTGCTGGCGCTGCAGCAACAAATCGCGGCCGGGCGTTTCAGCCCCGGCACGCGGCTGATCTTTATCCATACCGGTGGCTTGCAGGGTCGCCGGGGGTTTACAGGTTGATCCGCTTGCCCGGCATCATGCGCAGCGCGGTGTTATCGCGCATCACGTAATGGTGGAAAATCCCCGCCAGCGCATGCAGCCCGATCAGCCAGTAACCGACCTTGCCGAACAGCACGTGCCAGCCTTCGATCTGCTTGGCCAGGTCCTTGTTCTCGCCAATCAACGGCGGCAGCTCCATGCCGTAGAACATCACCGAATGCCCCTCGGCGCTGACAATCAGCCAACCCGCAATCGGCATGCCGATCATCAACGCGTACAGCGCGAAGTGCATCAGCGTGGCCAACAGGCTCTGCCATTGCGGCGGCGCCGGTACGATCTTCGGCGCCACCCCCAGGCTGCGCGCAAACAGGCGCAGCCACACCAGTACAAACACGCTGAGGCCGAACATAAAGTGCATTTCGACGATCAGCGTCCGCGCACCGCTGCCTTTGGGGAACTGGCCGCGTAACTCAATGCAGGCGTAGACCACCGCCAGCAGCACCACCATCAACCAGTGCAGCGCGATCGACATGGTGCTGTAGCGCGTATCGGAGTTTTTCCACGGCATCGCTTTCTTCCTCACTCATCAGGGCATACCTGTGGTGAAAGAGCTTGCTCCCGTCAGGCTGCGCAGCCGCCCTCTTTTCAGGGCCGCATCGCCCCCCAGCGGGAGCAAGCTCCCTCGCCACAGAGACAGTTCATTGCGTTCTTTGGCGACGCAGTGATTTAACTGTATGCCGATTTTGAGCGGTTTGCCTGGTGTAACTGCCGTTGCTTTGACGTCTATCAATGGCTTTGCGGCATTTCCCCGCGCGCCAGGCGCTGGTTGATGTCGGCGATCACGGCTGGCAGCTCGTTAATGGTGTCGATGAGGTAATGCGGGCGCGAGCCTTCGAACATTTTTTCGATACGTTTGCGCTCGCTGTTCAGGGTGCCGCCGTCCAGCGCGCGGAACTGCTCGTAAGTCAGGCCGAGCGCATTGCCGGAGCAGGTCAGCGCCACGGTCCACATGCCCGCGCGGCGGCCTTCGAGAATGCCCGGCACGGTGTCGTCGACCTTGAGGCAGGCCGCCACATCATCAATGCCCAGCGCGATCACGTTGGCCAGCGCCTGGGCCGGCCATGGACGGCCGTTGGGCACCTCGTCGGTGGCCACCACGTGGTCGGCGATGTAGCCATGGGTGGCGGCCAGGGCGACGACCTTGTCCATCACTTGCTTAGGGTAGCCCGAGCAGGAACCGATCTTGACCCCCTGCACGCGCAGGCGGGCGATGGTGTCGAGGGCGCCGGGGATCAGCGCCGAATGCTCGGCGATTTTCTCGATCTGCAACGGCATGAAGCGCTGGTAGATCGCGGTCACATCGTCATCAGTGGGCGTGCGGCCGAAGGCCTTGCGGTAGCGCTCGGCGACTTGCGGCTGGTTGCACAGGGTGCGGATGTGGTCCCACTTGCCCATGCCCATCGGGCCACGGGCTTCTTCGATAGAGACCTGCACATCGAATTCGGCGAACGCCTCGACAAAAATCTGCGTAGGCGCAAAGGAGCCGAAGTCGACCACGGTACCGGCCCAGTCGAGGATAACGGCCTGCAGGGTGTTGGGGTTTTGATAGTTCATGGTTCAGGTCCTGTGGGTAATGGGGGCCAATCAGATGTCCAGCACTTCCATCTCTTGCAGCACGTCGGCGATCGCCTTGACCGCTGCTTGCATGCCGCTGGCCTCGACGTGGCCGATGCAGCCCACGCGGAAGGTTTCGACCTGGGTCAATTTGCCGGGGTACAGAATGAAACCCTTGGCCTTGACCCGTTCGTAGAAGTCCTTGAACTGGTAGCGCGGGTCTTGCGGGGCGTGGAAGGTCACGATGATCGGGGCCTGGATCGCCGCCGGCAGGAAGCTGCGCAGGCCCAGTTCGGCCATGCCGTCGAGCAGGGCCTGGCAATTGTCGGCGTAGCGTTGATGACGCGCGGGCAGGCCGCCTTCTTCGTGGTATTGCAGCAGCGCTTCGTGCAAGGCGGCGACCACGTGGGTGGGCGGGGTGAAGCGCCATTGACCGGTCTTGGCCATGTAGCTGTGCTGGTCGAACAGGTCCATCGCCAGCGAATGGCAGTTGCCTTGGGCGGCGGCCAGCGCTTGTTTTTCAGCGAAGACGAAACCCATGCCCGGCACGCCTTCCAGGCATTTGCCCGAGGCGGCGATCAGCGCGTCGAACGGCACTTCGCGGGCGTCGATCGGCAACGCGCCGAAGGAACTCATGGCGTCGACGATCAGGCGTTTGCCGTGGTTTTTAACCACCTGGGCGATGTCCGGCAGCGGGTTGAGAATGCCGGTGCTGGTCTCGCAGTGAATCAAGGCGACGTGGGTAATGGCCTGGTCGGCTTGCAGCAGGCGGTCCACATCGGCGGCGGTGGTCGGTCGGTCTTCGGCGGTTTCAAAGGTGCTGAAATCGCGGCCGAGCACGTCGCAGATTTTCGCCAGGCGCTTGCCGTAGGCGCCGTTGATCAGCACCAGCACTTTGCCGTTGCACGGCACCAGGGTGCCGATGGCGGCCTCCACGGCAAAGGTGCCGCTGCCTTGCAAGGGCACGCAGTAGTGGCTCTCGGCGCCATTGAGGATCGCCAGCAATTGCGCGCAGACACTCGCGGTGAGTTGGTTGAAGCGGTCATCCCACGAGCCCCAGTCCACCAGCATTGCCTGACGGGTGCGGGTCGATGTGGTCAAGGGGCCAGGGGTCAGCAGGATCGGCGCGGCAGTGCTCATCTCAAGTTCTCGCAAGGCATCAGGGGGTTGAAGCTACGGCGCTTAAATTGCGGTTTGGCTTGTTATCAATCAAATTGTTTGTTGTTATGCGAGCTATCAGTGAGGCCGATAGCGATGAATCTGTTCCAACTGCGCGCATTCGATGCCGTGGCCCGCGAGGGCAGCTTTACCCGCGCGGCGGCGCGGCTGTTTATCAGCCAGCCGGCGGTGACCGGGCACATCAAGGCCCTGGAGGAGCACTACCAGATCCCCTTGCTGCACCGCACTGCGCGCCGGGTCGAGTTGACCGAGGAGGGCGCACGCCTGGCGGCGATCACGCGGGCGATCTTCGGCCTGGTGGACGAGGCGCAGGCCATGCTGGAGGCCAACCGGCAGCTGTTGACCGGGCGCCTGGAGGTCGCGGCGGATGGCCCGCACCTGGTGATGCCAATGATCGCCAGCCTGCGGGCGCGTTACCCGGGGATTACCGTGAACCTGCGCTTGGGCAATGCCCAGGAAACCTTGGCCGCGCTGTTGTCCGAGCACGCGGATGTGGCGGTACTCACCGAAGTCGAGCCGCGCAATGGCCTGCACTTGCAGGCGCTGGGCGAATCGCAGATCTGCGCCCTGGTGCCGGCCAGTCACCCGTGGGCGCAACTGGCTGAGGGCATTCGCTTGGAGCAATTGAACGAAGTGATCATGGTATTGCGCGAACCCAGCTCCACCACCCGCCGCACCTTTGACGCGGCGTGCATGGCCGCCGGCGTGCAGCCCAGGGTGTTGCTGGAACTCGACAGCCGTGAGGCGGTGACCGAGGCCGTCGCCGCCGAATTGGGCGTGGGCGTGGTCTCGTCGATGGAGGTCAGCCCGGACCCACGGGTGCAGGCGGTGGCGATTCAGGGCCAGGGGCTGCTCAACCGACACCTGCTCGGCTGTATGGAGCGGCGTCGGTCCCTGCGTTTGATCCAGGCATTTTTCGAGCTGGCGCCGTGAAGGTTTTTTGGTGGATTAGAGTGTTTTTGCGCTATAAACTCTGCCCCCAAAGCGCCGGCCAGTAGACGTCTCGGCGCGATGGACAGAAGAGAGTGAGTCATGGGCGCACAGTGGAAAGTCAAACATAAAGAAGCGGCATCGAATGCCAAGGGCAAGATCTTCGGCAAGCTGGTCAAAGAAATCACTATCGCCGCGCGCAACGGCGCCGACACCGCCACCAACGCCCACCTGCGTCTGGTGGTGGAGCAGGCCAAAAAGGCCTCGATGCCCAAGGAAACCCTGGAACGCGCGATCAAGAAGGGCGCCGGTCTGCTCGGCGAAACCGTGCAATACCACCGCGTGACCTACGAAGGTTTTGCGCCGCACCAAGTGCCGCTGATCGTCGAGTGCGTGACCGACAACATCAACCGCACCGTGGCCGAAATCCGCGTGGCATTCCGCAAGGGCCAGCTCGGCGCTTCCGGCTCCGTGGCCTGGGATTTCAACCATGTGGGCCTGATCGAAGCGTCGCCGGACAGCCCGGATGCCGACCCGGAAATGGCCGCAATTGAAGCCGGCGCGCAGGACTTCGAAGAAGGCGAAGAAGAAGGCACCAGCCTGTTCATCACCGAAACCACCGACCTCGACGCGGTGCAGAAAGCACTGCCGGAACAGGGCTTCACCGTGCTGTCGGCCAAGCTGGGTTACATCGCGAAGAACCCGGTGAGCGGGTTGACCGACGAGCAGATGGCTGAAGTCGAGGCGTTCCTGGAAGGCCTGGATAACCATGATGACGTGCAGGATATGTTTGTCGGCCTGGCGGGCTGATTTTTAGCTGGGTAAAGGTAACAAATGTGGGAGGGGGGAAGCCCCCTCCCACATTGGTTTAGTGGTGTGAAGGATTCAACAGGGTTGAGATCTCTTCGAAGCTCGGTCGCGCCAGAACGTCGGGCTGACAGCAAGTTTCCTGTAGCGCTACCAGGTCATCACTCACCGGTGTATCAACCCGCTCCAACAACTCCCCCAGCAACACCCCGAACGCACGCACTTCAATACGCTGCAACGCCCGCGTCTGCAGGCTATCCGCCGTGGCATGGAACGACGCCGCGCCAAAATCCCCCAGCAGGCAATCGCCCGCCGCATTCCACAAAATATTGTGGCCATACAGGTCACCATGGGTGATGCCGTGCCGATGCAAGTGCGCCGCCACCGAGGCAATACCGCGCGCCATGCGCAGGGCCACCTCAAGGCTGAAACGCGTGTCCGGCGCGTAGATATCCCGCGTGCACGAGGCCAGGCTCGGCAGGGCGGCGAGGTTGCGGTAGCTCGGGTCGATCAGGTCCATGACCAGCGCGGCCTGGTCCTCGGGGTGGCCGACCACGCGGCCTTGCACCTTGATCAAATTGGGGTGCAGCCCGGCGGCGATGCAGGCCTGCATTTCGTGCAGCGGTGAGCCGTCGCTGGTGATCTCGCCTTTGTAGAGTTTGACCGCGACAGGCAACGCCTGCGGCTTCCACAGTGCTTTACGGATGATCCCCGAAGCGCCTTCGCCCAGCACTTCGCCCAGGTCCAGTTCCGGCCAGGGAATGTCCGGCGTGGCGTCATCGGCGGCTACGTCCACCGCCATCTCCACCGGGTTGCCGGCGTACGCCAGCCAGGTCAGGCTCGGCAGCGCCAGCAGCCATTGCGGCAGGCGGGTGAGGCGGTTGGAGGCGATGCGAATCAGCTCCAGGTGCTTGCAGTTGGCCAGGCTTTGCGGCAGCTGGGCCAACTGGTTGCCGGCCAGCATCAGCTTTTGCAGCAAGGGTCGCTCGCCCAATTCGCTGGGCAATTGGCGGATGCGGTTATCGGTCAGGATCAGCCAGCGCAACAGCGGCGGCAGCGCGGCGGCGGGCACTTGGCTGATCTGGTTGGCCTTGAAGCCGATCATGCTCAGCTTCGCGCACTGGCCCAGGCATGCCGGCAGTTCGGTAAACGCGTTGTCCGAGCAGAACAGCACGCGCAGGTGCGGCAGGCGGTGCAGGTCGTCGGGCAGGCTGCTCAGCGCATTGCCGCTGAGGTTGAGGATTTCCAGCGAGTCGGCCAGCTCGAAGATTTCCGGCGGGAACTCAGTCAGCCCGCAGGACAGGTCCAGGCGCGTGATGCCGGCCAATTGACCGGTCTTGAGTTGGGCGAGGGTATGCATGAACGGCGCGGTCACTCGGCAAAGGGGCGTAAATGGCGCTCATGATACCGGGTCGAGCGCCCGATGCTGCAACTGGTTCAGGCGGCTGGCGGTGCGCGCCAGGTCGATGGCCTGGCCGGCCAGGCACTCGGCCAGGGGCTGCTCGCCGATCAGGATCAGGTGCTTGTCCTGGTCGTACAGCACGTCCACCAGGTTGATGAAACGCTGCTGCACGGCAATCGGGCAGTCCGCCAGGTGCGGCAGGCCGTCGATGATCCAGTGGTCGAAGTCCTGGCACAGCAGCAGGTAGTCCATGACGGCGGTGAGTTGCTCGCACAGGTCATTGAAGGTAAATGCGATGCGACGCCCCTGATGGCCGCGGCACTGCAGTTGCCGATTGCCGACCGTCAGCACCTGCGCCGGGCAATCCGTGGCGGGCAGCCCGAGCGCCGCACGCTGGTCCGCCGTACCCGGCCACAGATACTGCCCGGTGGTGAAGCGCTGTGAACTTTGCGCCTGGGGCAGGCTGCGAAAGTCCTGGGGCGAGCTGACTTCGAGCACCTCCATGCGCGCGGCGATCAGGTCGATCACCGGCTTGAAACGCTCGTGGTACAGCGGGTTGGGCAACAACCCGGCGGGCGGATAATTGGACGTCACCAGCACCCATACCCCCCGTTCAAACAAGGCCTTGAACAGCCGGCTGATGAGCATCGCATCGCCGATATCGTGCACATGGAACTCGTCGAAACACAGCACGCGGCAGCCGGCCAGCAGCTCGTCGAGGGTGACGGCCAGGGCGTCATCATGGGCGCGGTGCTTGAACATGCCTCGGTGCAGGCGCGCAAAAAAATCGTGGAAATGCACGCGTTGCTTCTCGGCCACCGGCAGCGCCTGGAAAAATCCATCCAGCAGCCAGCTTTTGCCGCGCCCCACCGGCCCATGCAAATACAGGCTGCGGGTGGGCTGGCCGGCGAGCAGGTGCTGGGCTTCACGGGCCATGGCAGCAATGGCCTGGGCCTGGCCGGCACTGAGGGTATAGCCGTGCTGTTCGGCTTTTTTCTGAAAGAACATCGGGATGGGCGAGTCGTCGAGGGGCGCGGTTTTTTTACCGAGCAGGCGACGGATCAGGGAAAGCGCGGCCAATGCGAGTCACTCTGTAATGCGGTGGTCGCTTACTTTAGGGCGCCCGGTGCGGTTTGACCAATAGAGAAGGCGTCCGCCCGCTATCTCGAAAAAGCATGATGCGTACGCAATCCTGTCCAGACTGGCAGTTTCTCGCTGAGTGTCTAACCTCCTACACAGCAGTCACCCCGGTACAAGGATTTGGGGCAGTGAAGGGACGAGCAGTATTGGCAGTCATGGGCACGATGCTCTGCAGCACGGCTTACGGTGCACAGCTCCAGGTGGAGGTGAGGATCGATGTGCAGCGGGGTTGCCAGCTGGTGGGCACGGTTCGCAGTGCCGGCATCGAGCAGCTTGGCGTCTTGGATTTTGGCAGCGGCCCGCGTCTGGACGACCCGGCCGGGCCCTTGAGTGCGGCGTTGATCAGCCAGCGCCAGCCGCGCCTGGAGTGCAACCCCGATACGCCCTACCAGATGCGCGTGGACGGCGGCCTGCACGGTGGCACCGGCGAAGTCCGCTACCTGAGCGCCGACACGCCTTCAAGCAAACCCATTCCCTACCGTCTCTATGCCGACGCCGCGCGGCGTATCGCATTGCCGGTCGACGTGCCCCTCAGCGGCCGTGTGCCGGACTCCGGAACCGTCGACCTGCCGCTCTATGGGCGAATCGAACCGCTCAAAGACATCCCCGCCGTGGGTCGTTATTCCGACCTGCTCAAGGTCACGGTCACATGGTAAGCCGCTACCTGGCTCTAGTGGCCATGGGTGGCCTGTTGCTGCTGGCGGATGACGCGCAGGCGGACGTCGCCGGGCAGATCCACGCGCGCCTGGTGATAACCGCCAGTTGCGAGGTCAGCAAGGCTGATGACAGCGCGCCCGTGACCCCCACCGGTGGCACGGCCATGCTCGACTTCGGCAGCCAGGGCCCGACCTGGAACACCACGTTGGGCGCGGGCGTCACGGACGGCAACAAGGCGTCGCTGTCGGTGTCTTGCAACCCCTCGGTGGTCAGCAGCTTCACGGTGACCATTGACGGCGGCGCCAACGGCGATGGCACCACTCGGCGCCTGAGCAATGGGCGCCTGATGATTCCTTACACGCTGTGGGCCGACCCGCAGGGCCGCAGCGCCTACAGCATCGGGCAGCAACGCAATTTTGTCGTGACTCGGGGGACGCAGATACCGATCCCGGTATTCGGCACCGTCGTGGCAAATACCAGTGCCTTACCGGCAGGGATCTACACCGACACGTTGACGGTGACACTGGACTGGTAACTCAAGAGGATGAAAACCATGCATGCACTTGTATCCAAAGCAGTTTTTCCATTAGTAGCGTTGGCGTGGGTGTCGGGGTCGCAGGCGGCCACGGTGGCCGGCACGGTCACTGCCACCCTGGTGTTGACCAGCAGTTGCCAGGTCAACGGCGCGGCGGCCACCGGGGGCATGAGCTTCGGTGCGTTGAATTTCGGTACCGCCAACAGCCTGTTCACCGAAGCCGATGGCCAAGTGCTGGGCGGCGGCGGTGGCGCGTTGTCGATCCTGTGCTCGGCAGGTACGTCGCCGACGCTGACGGTGTCTGCCGGTGCCAATGACGGCAAGTCCACCGGCGGCGCACGCGCGCTGTATGACGGGGTTGCCAACTACGTGCCTTACGACCTCTACACCGACAGCGGCCATTCGAACCTGCTGGCGATCGGCGGCGTGATCAACCTGGCGCCGAGTACCGGCGTGGCCCAGGCCGTGAACATCTACGGCAAGGCCTCCGGCAAGGCGGGGCTGCCGGCGGGCACCTACACCGACACGGTCAACGTGACACTGACGTTCTGACCGCGATGAAACGCGCAGGGTGGGCAGCGCTGGCGGTGTGCGTCGGCTGGGGGCTGCCGGTGTCACTGCTGGCTGTGACCAGCCAGACGTTCCAGGTCAGTGCGACGATCACGCCGGGCTGCCTGGTGGCGAGCGGCGGCAGCAACTATGGCAGCCTGGCATTCGGCAGTTACTCGGCGCTGGCGACCACTACGCAGTCGGTCGCGCTGAGCAGTTCGGTGACGCTGCAATGCACGCCGGGGGTGGCGCTGAGCATGACGGTCGACGGCGGTTTGTATAACAGCGGCGGGCGCCGTATGCAGCACAACAGCGGGACGGCCAAGGTGGCTTATCAGCTCTTCAGCAATGCGGCGCTGAGCCAGAGCATTGGCATCAGCCAGAGTGTCAGCGTGGCGTACGGCAACGCGAATAACATCACCCTGCCGATTTACGGCCGGGTACAGCTGCCAGGTAATACGCCTGGGGGGACATACAGCGACACGCTGCAAGTGCAGCTCACGTGGTAAGGCGATTGGCAAAAGGAGTGGGACCTATGTTTGCAGCTTCCCGGCGGTGGTGGGTGGCGTGTGTGTGCGGGTTGCTGGCGGGGCAGGTGCAGGCGGCCAGTTCAGTGCTGATCTGGCCGATCGACCCGGTGTTGGAGGCCGATCAACAGGCCAGTGCGTTGTGGCTGGAAAACCGTGGCACCGAGACCGCCAACTTGCAGATCCGGGTGTTCGCGTGGAGCCAGAGCGGCTTTGACGAGCAATACCAGAACCAGCGCGATGTGATCGGCAGCCCGCCCGTGGCGAAGATCGAGCCCGGCCAGAAGCAACTGGTGCGTCTCACCCGCACCAAGGACGTGCCGCCGGGCCGGGAGCTGGCCTATCGCATCATCATCGACGAGATCCCCTCGGCGGTGCCCGTGGCCGCCCCGGCGGACGGTAAGACAGCAGCGGCGGTGCGTTTTCAGATGCGCTATTCGGTGCCGTTGTTTGCCTATGGGCCGGGCCTGTGGAGCAAAGTCGACGCCACCCGCGAGCGTGACCCGAAGAGCGCCGGCAAGCCGGACCTGAGCTGGAAAAAGGTCACGGTCGCCGGGCGCAACTATGTGGAAATGCACAACCAGGGCGCCGTGCACGCGCGGCTGACCGATGCCAGCTTCAAGCAGGGCGGGCAGCCACGCCCGCTGGTGGAAGGCCTGATGGGCTATGTGCTGCCGGGCGCGACCATGCGCTGGCAAGTGCCCGACGGTTTGCCTGCGGACCAGCCGCTGCAGGTTCGGGTCAATGGCGCCACGCAAGTGGAGAACCTTGCACCCGGCCGATAGCGATGCGCGACAGGGCAGGGAGTAGCGCCTGGGTTTAACGGATGGAGATGTCCATTGAAGGACACAATGCCTTGGTGAGCCGGGATCAGGCTCGAGGTCTATGGCAGACGGTATGGGTAGTGGGAGGCTTGTCTGGCCTGGTACTTGCGCCACTCGGTGAGGCTGCGCCGTTGCCGCCGCCGCCCAGCAGCATGGAGGCTGTAGCCGATGCTCAGTTGTTCCTGGAGCTGGTGGTCAATCAACAGGATACCGGCCGGGTGGTTGCCGTCAGCCAGCGGGCGGGGAGTTTGTTTCTGCCGGCGAGCGTATTGCAGGAGGTCGGCATGAAGCTGCCGGCGGAGCTGTCTGCCGAAGTCGACCTGGACAAAGTGCCGGGCCTGCACACCGATTACGACAGCCAGGCCCAGCGCCTGTTGCTGAACGTGCCCCCGGCCTGGTTGCCGGAGCAGTTTATCGGCGATCGCAGCAATTACCCGCGCACCCAGGCCCTGACCAGCTTTGGCGCCTTGCTCAACTATGACGCCTACCTCAATGACACCGACGACAGCGACACCTACCTGGGCATCTTCAACGAAGTGCGCCTGTTTGATACCTGGGGCACCGTGACCAACACCGGTCAATACCGCGCCACCCTCGGCCCTGAAACCCAGGGCAGCAGTTTGAACAATGGTTATCGGCGTTACGACACCACGTGGCGTTTTTCCGACGATGAACGCCTGCTGACCTATGAAGCAGGCGACGTAATCAGCGGTGCGTTGCCGTGGAGCAGTTCGGTGCGGCTGGGCGGCGTCCAGCTATCCCGCGACTTTGGCGTGCGTCCGGACCTGGTGACCTACCCCTTGCCGCAGTTCGCCGGGGAGGCGGCGGTGCCGTCGTCGGTCGATCTGTTCATCAACGGCTACAAATCCAGCAGTGCCGATCTGCAGCCCGGCCCCTACACCCTGACCAACGTGCCGTTTATCAACGGTGCCGGCGAGGCGGTGGTGGTCACCACCGATGCCCTCGGCCGGCAGGTCTCGACCACGGTGCCGTTCTACGTCACCAGCACCCTGCTGCAAAAGGGCCTGTCGGATTTTTCGGTGTCTGCCGGTAATTTGCGCCGCGACTACACCGTCCGCGATTTTGGCTACGGCGCGGGTGTGGCCAGTGGCACCTTTCGCTACGGGCTGTCGGACGCGTTCACCCTCGAAGGCCACGCCGAAGCGGCCAGCGACCTGACCCTCGGCGGCGTGGGCGGCAACCTGCGCCTGGGCAACTTCGGCGTGCTCAATACGGCGGTCAGCCAAAGCCAGTTCGACGGCGGCTCGGGCCAGCAGGTGAGCCTCGGTTATCAATACAGCAGCCAGCGTTACAGCCTCTCGTACCAGCGGGTTGAGCGGCGTGATCAATACGCCGACCTGACCCTGATCGACACGCCGTACGCCAGCCTCAGCAAGCGCAGCGAGCAGGCCACGCTGAGCGTGAACCTGAATGACTTTGGCAGCCTGGGCGTGGGTTATTTCGATGTGCAGGCGGCGGACGACTCGCGCACGCGCCTGTTGAACCTGACGTGGAGCAAATCGCTGTGGCGCAACACCAGCTTTTACCTGTCGGCCAACCGCGAGATCGGCGACAGCAACTGGGCTGTACAGGGTCAACTGGTGATTCCGTTTGACGTCTACGGCAGCCTCAGCCTGGGCAGCGAGCGCAGTAAAACCGGCGAGGTGCAACAGCGGGTCAACTACAGCCGCGCAGTACCGGCGGGCGGCGGCGTGGGCTTCAACCTGGGCTATGCCAGCGGCGACGGCCCGGCCTATCGCCAGGCCGACCTGACCTGGCGCCTGCAGTCGGTGCAGTTGCAGGCCGGCGTGTATGGCACCCGCGAGGCGCAAACCCGTTGGGCGGATGCCAGCGGCTCATTGGTATGGATGGACAAGCAGTTCTTTACCGCCAACCAGGTCAACGATGCGTTTGTGGTGGTCAGCACCGAAGGTTTTGCCGGTGTGCCGGTGCGCTACGAAAACCAGGTGGTCGGCGAGACCGACCGTAACGGCCATCTGCTGGTGCCCTGGAGCAGCGCCTACTACCGCGCCAAGTACGAGATCGACCCGCTGAACCTGCCGTCCAACCTGCAGGTACCCAACGTCGAGCAACGCGTGGCGGTACGCCGGGGCAGCGGCTACTTGCTGGAATTTCCGGTACGCCGGGTGATCGCCGCCAGTATCACGCTGGTGGATGCCCAGCATCAGGAACTGCCCCTGGGCAGCCAGGTGCGGCATGAGCAGAGCGGTGGTTTGGCGGTGGTCGGTTGGGATGGCCTGGTGTACCTGGAAAACCTGGCGACGCATAACACCTTGCAAGTCACGGTCGGCAGCGGACAAACCTGCCAGGCCACGTTCGAGCTGGATATTACCCAGGAGCAAGTGCCCATGATCGGGCCGCTGGTTTGCCAATGACATAAGGAGTGTGCGTGTGCGGGTCAAGGATTGGCTGTGGAGGCTGCTGGTGGTGGCGAGCCTGGGGGGCGCGGCGCAGGTGCAGGCCGCCTGCAGCGCGTTGGCAACCACGCCGGCGAGCTTTGGCTCGGTGAGTTCGATGACGGTGCGCACCACGGCCCAGTCGAGCTCAACCACCAATGCCGGCCTGAGCTGCACGCCGCTGCTGCTCTCGGTATTGGGCTCGGGCGACCATTTCTACGCGACCATCACCGGCTCGGCCAAGGGCGGCATGGTCGGGCCTACTGGCGATGTGATCGGCTACAGCATTTACGGGAATAACTCCACGACGTACCCGATCACGCGCGGCACCCGCTTCGATTTTGGCGGCTCGGGTGGCATTGCCCAGATCTATGGATTGGTGTTCGGGCCAGGCACCAAGACCTTGCCGTTGTACTTTGGCAGCCTCACCGGCAGCAACGTGGCTGCGGGCCTGTACAGCGAAACCCTGAGTATTCTGTGGAACTGGGACTATTGCTCAGGCATCAACCTGATCGGCATCTGCCTGGGGCGCGACACCAACAGCGGCACCAGCACGCTGACCGTGAGCATGCTGGTGACCAACGACTGCCAGATCACCACGCCACCCATCGCCTTTGGCAGTGCGCCGGTAGTCAGCGGGTTTGCCACGGTGACCGGCCAGGCCAGCATCAATTGCACCAAGGGCAGCGCCTACACGGTCGGCCTCAGCGACGGCCAGCACCCGGTGAGTGTGGGCGGGCGCCGGCAGATGATTTCCGGTAGCAACTATCTGGCCTACGACATTTTCGTCAGCGCCGGCACCACGCGCTGGGGCAGCGTCGGCGCAGCGCGGCGGGCCAGCGCCACGGCCGACGTCAACCCCGGCAATGGCTTGGGCACCGGCAGCCAGGTGTTCAACTACAACGCCAGAATCTATACCGACCAGGCCACGCCGCCGGGCGGCACGTATATCGACAACGTAGTGCTCGACGTGGGCTTCTAGAACGTCATCAACGTCGGCGCGGGTTGGTCCGTCGGGCTGACCACCGCGTAGTTGTAGCCGCTGCCGGACCAGTATTGGGCCTGCAAGCCATCGGCGCTGCGGCTGCCACGCGGCAGGAAGCCGTTGTCCGGGCCCGGTGGGCGAATGTAAAAACTGATGCGCCGGCCTTGCGCGTCCTGGTACAGCACCATGGCCGCAGCGCCCTGGTCGGTGGTGAGCAGGCGGCCGCTGACCGGCGCGAACCCCGCCGCACTCAAGTCGGGCAGGCGATGGGCCTGGTTGAAGTAGCGGTCGAGCCAGGCCTGCATGCTGGCGCCGCCCTGGGCGTTGTAGTCGGCGGGCATGATGCCGTCCTGGGCAAACAGCCGGAATGCCTGCATCGCATCTGCCATCGGCAGCATCGGCGGCTGCGTGGCTTCACGCGCGTGCCAGCCACCGAGGCCGCCTAGGCTGACGGCAATCAGCAGCACTGCTGCCGTAGCGAAGTGGCGTCGCGACTGGTGCTTGATGCGCTGGCGAATCAATGCCGGGTCGAGCGCCGGGTTCGTCGGCTGTTGCAGCGCACCGCCCAACGCGGCGCGCAGTAACTGCGCGTCCTGCTGCCAGGTGTGGACCTGGGCCGCGACCTCGGGGTGCGCCGCCAGCCAGGTGTCGAGGGCGCGCCGATCACTCTCCGTAAGCTGATGATCGACGTAGGCATGCAAATCGCGTTCGCTGGGGGGCAGGCTGATCATTTGAGTATCCGCAGGGAAGGGCTGGCGATTTCACCATCGCTGAGTTGGCGCAGGGCTTGGCGCGCCCGGGAGAGGCGCGACATCACGGTGCCGACCGGTACATCGAGAATATCGGCCACCTCCTTGTAGCTCAGGCCTTCGACGGAAACCCACAGCAGCAGCGCGCGCTGTTCGGTGTTCAATTGATCGAAGGCTTGCAGGGTCGACTGCGCGATCACCGTGCGTTCGACCGATGGCTGTGCATCATCGCGCCCGGTGAACAATTCGAGCATGCGCGCATAGCGTCGGGAGCGGCGGTGGGCATCGAGGAATTGCCGGTACAGGATCGAGAACAGCCACGCGCGCAGGTCGCCTTCGAGGCGTTTGTCGGCCCAGCGCGTGATCGCGCGTTCCAGGGTCGATTGCACCAGGTCGTCGGCGCTGCTGGCGTTACGGGTCAGGGACACGGCAAAACGCCGCAGCCTGGGGATGAGTTCACGTAACTGTTCGTCGAGTTCATGCATGGGTTTCTGGCTGGTCACTACGCTTGGACTAGAGAGACGTCCGGCGTTGAAGGTTATTCCCTGCCTGGAAAATAAATAAACGGCCGGGGAATAGAGCGGATCGGCGTTCGTCTTAATGCTCCGACCTTATGTTTCACCCCTGGCCTGTGGCCCTGGAGTCTGTTCATGGTAGATCACTCATCACCGCCCCGTCCTCCGCTGAGCACTGCGAGCCTGATCGCGCGACTCGTGGGGATTGGCGCCGTGGTTGCCGTTGTTGCCGGGGCATTTGCCTACGTCAACGGCACCCTCGACCCACAACGTCTGCGTCCGAAAACCCTGGTCAATGCCCTGGAAACCAACAACGGCGTGCACCCGGGCTTCCGGCGCAACCACGCCAAGGGCGTGTGCGTGGCCGGTTATTTTGAAAGCAGCGCCGAGGCGCGTGCCTACTCCAGTGCCCAGGTGTTCAGCGAGGCCAAGACCCCGCTGATCGGCCGGTTTGCCTTGCCCAGCGGCAACCCTTACGCGCCGGACAGCAGCGTGCCGATCCGCAGTTTTGCCGTGCAGTTCACTCAGGCCAACGGCCAGCAGTGGCGCACCGGCATGAACAGCATGCCGGTGTTCCCGGTGGGCACCCCCGAAGCGTTTTACCAGATGCTCAAGGCCGGCGCGCCAGACCCGGCCACCGGCAAGCCAAACCCGGCGAACATGCCAGCGTTTTTTGCGTCACATCCCGAGACTGCAGCCTTTCTCGCCTGGGTCAAGACCGCCAAGCCTTCGGCCAGCTACGCCACCGAGACCTATAACGGGATCAATGCGTTTTACCTGGTGGGCGCCGATGGCAAGCGCCAGGCGGTGCGCTGGGGCGTGGTGCCGCAAAGCCAGGACGCGCCGGGCGACAGTGCGCCGGCCGGCAATGACTTCCTCGAGAAAGACCTGGTGCAACGCCTGGCCGCAGGGCCGCTGCGCTGGCAATTGAACATGACCCTGGCCAACCCCGGCGACCCGCTGGACGACGCCAGCAAACCCTGGACGGGCGAGCATAAAACCCTCAACGCCGGCACCCTGGTGCTGCAAAGCAGCCAGCCGCAGGCCGACGGCGATTGCCGCGATATCAACTTCGACCCGCTGATTTTGCCCAGTGGCATTCAGGCCTCGAATGACCCGTTGCTGGCCGCACGATCAGCCGCTTATGCCAGTTCATACGTACGTCGCGCCGGTGAAGTCAGCCCGTTGCACAGCGCCCCTCAGGAGTCGAAGCCATGAATGCTCAACCACGGTTTTTCGCACCCCTGGCGCGCCTGCTGCATTGGCTGATGGCGCTGATGGTCATCGCCATGCTGTTCATTGGCGCGGGGATGGCGGCGTCGGTGTCTGAACGGCACGAGTGGCTGATTCACCTGCACAAACCGCTGGGGATCGCGATCCTGGCGCTGGTGTTCGTACGGCTGGTGGTGCGTTTTTCCACCCGACAACCGCCACTGCCTGTCGACCTGCCATTGTGGCAAGTGCTGGCCGCCAAGGCGTCGCACGTCGTGCTGTATGCCTTGATGCTGGTCTTGCCGTTGCTGGGTTGGGCGATGATTTCGGCGGCGGGTGACCCGGTGATGCTCAGCAGTTCGGTGCAACTGCCGGCGCTGGTGGGGGCCAATGCGCCGTTGTTTGCGCTGTTGCGCAAGGCCCATGGCTACCTCGCCTACCTGTTGTTCCTGACGGTGCTGTTGCACCTCGCGGCGGCGTTGTTCCACGGGTTGATCCGACGCGATGGGGTGCTGCAAAGCATGACCGGCACCAAGCACTGATGCCGGCGGCAGGGGCGTCAGCGCAGCACTGTGACGATATCCGCCACGCTGCTCAAGACGTCCTTGCCCAACTGTTTCGAGCGCTCACCTGACCAACCGGTTTTCGGGTTGGGCGCGTCGTCGTTGTCCTTGAACGGCATCTCCAGGGTCAGGGACAGGCAGTCGTATTTCTCACCCACCGCATTGCAGGCCAGGGTCATATTGGCTTCGCCCGGCAGGTCACGGGTGTAGCCATGGGTGGTCTGGAAGTCGCGGGTGAGGGCGCTCAAGTGGCTGCGGAAGTGTTTTTCCAGTGCCTCGATGCGTGGGGTGTAGCCCGGGTTGCCTTCGCAGCCGGCGGTGAATACGTAGGGAATTTCTTCGTCGCCATGGATATCGAGGAACAGGTCGACGCCGTATTTCTGCATTTGCTGCTGCACGAACAGCACTTCCGGGCTGATTTCCTGGCTGGCGCTCTGCCAGGCGCGGTTGAGGTCCTGACCCATGGCGTTGGTGCGCAGGTGCCCATGGAAGGCGCCGTCCGGGTTCATATTAGGCACGAGGTACAGGTCAGCCACCGCCAGCAGCTTTTTCAGTTCGGCGTCGCCGTCCTGTTGCAGGCGTTCAATGATGCCTTCCATAAACCATTCGGCCATGTGCTCACCGGGGTGCTGCTGGGCGATGATCCAGACCTTGCGTCGGCCTTCGCCACCTTTGCCGCGGCGCAGCAGCTGGATGTCGCGACCTTCGACACTTTTACCGGTGGCCAGCAATTGGGCGCCGGCGCGGTTCAGGGCCTGGTCGATCAGCCTGTCGTGGCGCTCGCGGCTGTAGGGTTCGAAATAGGCAAACCAGGCGTGCTTCTCGCGGGTTTCGAGGCTGATGTGCAGAATCTCGCCGTCAAACCGCGAGGGCACGCGAAACCAGTTGATATGGTCGTAGGACGCCACGGCGTTGTAGCCGCTCCACGCGTGCTTGTAGGAAGATTTGCCCGCGTTGCTCAGGCGGAAAGTGTGGGTGTGGCCCACGTGCATGCCTTCGGCCTTGAAGTGAAACCATTGGAAGTGTTGGCTGCGGGTATCGGGTTTGATCGCCAGCAACAACTGATAGGCATCGCTGGCGTCGAGCACCTGGATATTGCCGCTGTCGAAGTCGGTGCTGATTTTGATGGAGGTCAAGGCCACGGTCATAGTCTGGTTGCCTGAATATGAGTGTTGTGGCGGCTATCTTACACAGGAGTCTGGTAAAGGCTGGATGCAAAATTGTTGCGAGGGGGAGGGGGGCGTCGTCCATGACGCCGCCGCAGCTTAGAATCTATGAGATTGATTCTCAAGCGCTATTTCCCAGAGATGTGAGCCAGAGCGCTCGACTGGCTTTCTTTTGGCGATGGTCTTTTGCTACCATGCGCGCCATCGAGCAACATACAGTCTTCATTAGCCTGAAGCCATGCCAGGGAAACTGGCAAAAAAAAGACCCGGCCAAAGAGCCGGGTCAAAAACCGTGATTAGCCTGATGAGGAGATATTCCAAGAGTCCGACCTAAGGTCTCTTGGCTTATCGACTGATCTCGCGATCAGCTGGGTCCAATAATAATCATTATCATTTGCAAGTCAAATGTTTTTATCCCTGGGATAGAAATATTTTTCCTTTGCGCCTTTTACACGTTCGCTTGAGCCTCCGGCGCTTGCAACGACCGCTCCACCATCGCTTTCGCCATATCAATCAAATACACCACTGAAAACGCCAGGTCCCGGTTGTTGCCCTGATGGCTGCTCGCTGATTCATAGGCCGTCGCCGCCGCACTGCGCAACAGGTCCGAGGCATGCACCAGGGCTTCCTCCTGGCTGATGCCTGGCTTGATGGCAAAAAAGGTCGCATCCGCGGTGGGCGATGACATATTTTCTTTCAAGTAAAAGTCCAATGCGCGCTGGGCCGCGCCGCTGCTGCGCAGGTCTTGCAAGTCATCAGTTCGAGGGGGTTCGGGCAGGAGATACGGGCTCGTCGTCATCGGGGCGGTACTCTGGAGTGGGTGTTGAAAACCTTATGCCCGATGATAGTACGTATCGTATTTGTGTCGTTTTATGGATTACTACAAACTGTTTATTGCCCGAAAAAATACCCAACGTATTGTCGGGCCCTATGGATAACTGGATAGCGTTGGTCAAAGCCAACATGAAAGACCGCAAGGTCACGCAGGATCAATTGGCCGAACGCCTGGGCATGTCCCAGGGCGGTGTCGGCCATTGGCTCAACAAACGCCGTGTGCCGAGCCTGGAAGACATGAACCGGTTGCTGGAGGCGTTGGGGCTCGGCTACCTGGAAGTGTTACTGGAGATTCGCGAGCGCGGCGTGGAGGACGAGCAGCCATCTGGAAAACACTACAACCCGTATTTCCGTTACCCGGTCAGCGACTGGAAAGGCCTGTGTGAAGTGCGCGAAGAACGTGCGATATATGGTGCAGCACGTTTCGAATTGAGCGATTACCACGCTCAGGGGAACGCGTTCTGGCTGCCGGTTACAGGCGATGCCATGACCGCACCGAGCGGGCTGAGCATCGGCGCCGGGATGATGATCCTGGTCGACCCGGCCATTGCCGCCGAGCCGGGCAAACTGGTCGTCGCGCAATGGGCGGGGCAGCCCCAGGCGACCTTTCGCCAACTGATGGAAGAGAGCGGCCAGCTGTACCTGATGCCGCTCAACCCCACTTATCCAAAGCAGCTGTTCAGCGATGATTGGCGCATTCTAGGCGTTGTCGTCCAAGCCACGGCGAAGTTCTAGCGCGCCGCCTCGAGTTCCACCAACGCGCAACCTTCGGCAACCATTTCGCCTTCCTGGCAGAACAGTGCCTTGACCACCCCGGCATGGGGCGCACGGATGCTGTGTTCCATTTTCATCGCTTCCAGCACCACCAGTTGCGTGCCGGCCTCTACGCTTTGGCCCACCTCCACCAGCACGCGTACGATGCTGCCGTTCATCGGCGCCGTCAGGCCACCCTGGTGCGACTGGTTGGCTTCCACCGCGGCAATCGGGTCGAACAGGCTGACCCCCTGCACCTCGCCCTCCCAGCGCAAAAACAGCGTGCCTTGGCTGCGAACCGCCAGATGGGCGCGACGTACACCCTGGCGTTCAATCCATAGCTGCTCGCCGTTGAGCTGCGGCGCAGCCTGATTCAGTGTCACCAGCCGGTCCTGCCCATTGCAGCTCAAATGCAGCGAGACCTCGGCAGGCAACCCCGCACGAAACCCGCGCTTGTCCGCCCACGGCCCGTCACCCGCTGGCAGGCTCTGCATAAACGCCGAACCGGCGGCTTGCCAGAACTCATCGCTCAGTTCACCGGGCGCCGGCAACAACTCATCCTGATAACGCGGAATAAACCCGGTATCCAACTCCGCCGCCGCGAACGCCGGATGGCCGATAATCCGCCGAAGGAAGCCCAGGTTGGTCTTGAGCCCGCCGACGGCAAACTCATCAAGCATGCTCAGCAAACGCAGGCGCGCCTGTTCGCGGTCTTCGCCCCAGGCAATCAGCTTGCCGAGCATCGGGTCGTAGAATGGCGACACGTGGTCGCCTTGCTCGACACCGCTGTCCACCCGGCGGCCTAGGCCAGGCGCCGATTCCCGGTACAGCGCCAGCTGCCCGGTGGCGGGCAGGAAGTCATTCGACGGGTCTTCGGCATACAGCCGTACTTCAATCGCATGGCCAATCAGCGGCACTTGCCCTTGCGTGATCGGCAGCGCCTCGCCCTGGGCGACGCGAATCTGCCAAGCCACCAGGTCCAGCCCGGTAATCGCTTCGGTCACCGGATGCTCAACTTGCAGCCGCGTGTTCATCTCCATGAAGAAGAATTCGCCGCGCGCATCCAGCAAAAACTCCACGGTGCCCGCGCCCACGTAGCCGATGGCCTGGGCCGCGCGCACGGCGGCTTCGCCCATGGCCTTACGCTGTTCGACACTCAAGCCGGGCGCGGGGGCTTCTTCGACGACTTTCTGATGGCGGCGCTGGATCGAGCAATCGCGTTCATTGAGGTACAGGCAGTGCCCATGCTGGTCGGCAAACACCTGGATTTCCACGTGGCGTGGCTTGAGCAGGTATTTCTCCACCAGCATCTGGCCATTGCCGAAGGATGACAGCGCCTCACGCTGGGCCGAGGCCAGGGCTTCGGCCAATTGGCTGACGTCCTCGACCACCTTCATGCCCTTGCCGCCGCCGCCGGCCGTGGCCTTGAGCAGCACCGGATAGCCGATGCGCGCGCAGGCGTCGCGGAAGGTGTCGAGGTCCTGGGCTTCGCCGTGATAGCCCGGCACCAGCGGTACTCCGGCTGCTTCCATCAGCGTCTTGGCCGCTGACTTGCTGCCCATGGCATCAATGGCCGAGGCGGGCGGACCGAGGAAGATCAAACCGGCGGCTTCTATCGCACGGGCGAAGGCGGCGTTTTCCGACAGAAACCCGTAACCCGGATGAATCGCCTGGGCGCCGCTGGCCTGGGCGGCGGCGATCAGTTTGTCGATTTGCAAGTAACTCTCGGTGGCCTTGCTGCCGCCCAGGTCGACCCGGATATCGGCCTCGCGGCTGTGCCGGGCGTCCCGGTCGATCGCGCTGTGGACGGCCACAGTGGTCAGGCCCATGGCCTTCGCCGTGCGCATTACCCGGCAGGCAATCTCGCCGCGGTTGGCTACCAATACGGTGGTCAACGTACTCATGAACGCGGCTCCTGCGCTTGCCAGCTCGGCGGGCGTTTTTGCAGGAAAGCGCGCAAGCCCTCCTGGCCTTCGGCGCTGACCCGAATCCGTGCGATGGCGTTTTCGCAATAGCGGCGCAGCGCCGGGGTCAGCGCGCCGTGGCCGACTTCGCGCAGCAGGTCCTTGCTGGCGCGCATCGCCGCGGGGCTGTTTTGCAGCAGGTTGGCGACCCAC
>NZ_JBAWDE010000357.1:0-37516 GCF_049590575.1 Pseudomonas sp. | reverse complement strand
GGTGGTGGCCGAAGAGGCCGCCCCGGTGGTCAAGGCCCCGGTGGTGCCGCCGCCGCGTTTTGCCCTGCAATTGCTGCGCGCCGGGCGTTGCCTGCTACTGGTGGAATTGCCCACCGGCGAACGCTTCCAGACCCGCGACCCGGCCTACATGCTGCTCAAGGACATGCTGCGCGCCGCCGGCTTGCCCGACAGCCCGCAGATCGTCGGTGACCCGGTGCGCTGGCCACTGCTGGTGCGCGGCACCATGGACCAGGGCCCGGAAGCCGCGCGGGATTTTGTCCAGGGTTTTGTCTCGGCGCGCCTGGAAGACGAACCCTGCGTGTGCCTGTGGCTGATCGGCCTGCCCGCCGTGCGCTTTGCCGGTGAAGCGAATGCCGAAGCCTGGTACCGCGAGCTGCAGGTCGAAGGCCTGGGTTCGGTATGGGCCCTGCCGGGCCTGGAATTATTAATGGAAGAGCCACAGCGTAAGGCTGATGTCTGGCAAGCCATGCGCCGGCTGATGGCGCGCTGGAAAACAACCGATGAGTGAGGCTTTATCCTTCCGCCCGATGACCGAGGCTGACCTCGACGCCGTGCTGAAAATCGAATACGCGGCGTTCAGCCACCCCTGGACCCGCGGGATCTTTCTCGATGGGCTGGGCAAGTACCAGATCTGGCTGATGTTCGAAGGTGAGCAGCAAGTGGGCCACGGCGTGGTGCAGATCATCCTCGATGAAGCGCATTTGCTGAATATCACCGTGAAGCCGGAAAACCAGGGCCGTGGCCTCGGCTTGGCATTGCTCGAACACTTGATGTCCCGCGCCTATGCCGCCAACGCGCGCGAATGCTTCCTGGAAGTGCGTGACAGCAATACCGGCGCGTTCAGGTTGTATGAACGTTATGGCTTTAATGAAATCGGTCGCCGCCGAGACTATTACCCGGCCGTGGGTGGCCGCGAAGACGCGGTCGTAATGGCGTGCACCCTGGTCGACTGAGGCCTGAAATCCAACGTGGGAGCGGGCTTGCTCGCGAATACGGTGTATCAGTCAGCAATGTACTGACTGATACACCGTATTCGCGAGCAAGCCCGCTCCCACATTTTTAACCGCGTTTTTTCAGCGGTTACCGTCGACCGGATCGAGATCCGCCAGTTCGGCTTCATCCAACCCATTGCCGCCGCCAATGTCATCTTCATCGACGATGCTCAAATCGAAGTCCGCCGGGTTGTCTTCACCTTCCTCCCGAGCATCCCGCGCGCCATCCTCATGGATCAGCGTTTCCGGGCTCATGTCGTCGTCGGTCGGCTCATGGTCATCCGTCGAAGCACCGGTCATCCCGGCCTCACGCACGCGTTCGTCGGGCATCAAGTGCTCGCGCTCACGCGGCGGGATTTCATCGCCGATTTCCGCCGTCGGTCCTTCTTCGTCAAAATCCAGTTCGCGCATCGAGCCCATGCGGTCTTCGTTGTCGTCAATCGGTTCGGGCTGTGTAGCGCCGTAGGGACGTCGTGATTCAGTCATGGCCAATCCTCATACTGTGGGGCTTATAGTGTGTGGACAGGCATGGCTCCCCAAGATTCAAGTAATTGCCAGCCGGCTATCTTTATTCCCGGCGTGACCCGGATGGGCGGTCGTGTGTCAGAGCTGTGCATCATTCCTGAGGCTTTCCCTGATGAACGAACTACAAGACCTGCTTGATAACAACGAACGCTGGGCGGATGCGATCAAACAGGAAGATCCCGAATTCTTCGCCAAGCTTGCCCGCCAGCAGACCCCGGAATACCTGTGGATCGGCTGCTCCGACGCCCGCGTACCGGCCAACGAGATTGTCGGCATGCTGCCGGGTGATCTGTTTGTGCACCGCAACGTGGCCAATGTGGTGCTGCACACCGACCTCAATTGCCTGTCGGTGATCCAGTACGCGGTCGACGTGCTCAAGGTCAAACACATCCTGGTCACCGGCCACTATGGCTGCGGCGGCGTGCGCGCCTCGATGCAGGACCGCCAGTTCGGCCTGATCGATGGCTGGCTGCGCACCATTCGCGACCTCTATTACGAGAACCGCGACGTGTTGGCCCAGCTGCCGACCGAAGAAGAGCGCGTCGACCGTATGTGTGAGCTGAACGTGATTCAGCAGGTGGCCAATGTCGGCCATACCAGCATTGTGCAAAACGCCTGGCACCGCGGGCAGAGCCTGTCGATCCACGGCTGCATCTACGGCATCAAGGACGGCCGCTGGAAGAGCTTGAACACCACCATCAGTGGCTTCGAGCAGCTGCCGCCGCAATACCGCCTGCGTCCGCTGGGCGAAGCCTAAGTTCGTTTACGCATCCTCCAGCGGGTCATGAATGCCTGGCCATCGGCATTCAATGGCTCCTGGCTGCCGGTGATCCAGCCCCGGCAGTTCAGCTCGCCGCACTGGCAAGCGAACTGCCGGAACAGCGCATCCTCGGTGCTGGCGTAATCCAGGGTCAGCAGGACGCCGGCAGCGATGGGCTGCACGCTCCAGAGCTCCAGGTACGTACTGTCGATAAATACATTCGGGTTGCAGGAATGCCGCAGCAGGCCGCAGAACCAGCAGTCATACAAGTGGATGCGTGCCGACAGCTGAAACGAATGAGGGCGGCGCTCGCTCACGGCGTAGCCGGAGATTTTGGCAATGCGCATGCGGCTGTCAAAGTCTTTGCGAGCCTGGATCCCCGCCACCGTGCCATCCGCGGCGTGCATCACCTGGAAGTGCTCGGATGAGGGGTAGCCGTGTTCGGCGATCAGCGTCTTGAAGGGGTACAGGCAATCACTCACAGCAGTTTTAGCCTTGTCCATGGCTCGAGTTTTCATGACTCTCCTTGGTTGGGCTGCATCGACCTGCGGAGGATGTCTGACGGCCAGTCTTGCAGCAGATGGGCCCGGCTCAAGACTTACCGAAGACAGAACCGATTTCTACTGTTAAATCTGACAGTAGAATTCGGTTTTTTTTTGTGCGTACTCAAGGCTGGGGCGCGGTGTTTGCGGCCAACCTAGGCGTCGAATTGCAAGGCGTTACTCAGGTCGCCCATGGGCTTTTGGCCGCGGGCGATCATCGCCTCGTCACGTTGTTTGAGGCCGTCGAGTTTTTCCAACCGGAACACTCGGGTGATCAGGCGCAGGATCGACGCGGTGTCGTACACCGTATGGTCCACCGTGCCTTTGCGCGCAAACGGCGAAACCACGATAGCCGGAATCCGCGTACCCGGGCCCCAACGGTCGCCCTTGGGTGGTGCGACGTGGTCCCACCAGCCGCCGTTTTCGTCGACGGTGACCACCACCACCATGTTTTTCCATTGCGGGCTTTCCTGCAGCACTTTCAAGGCACGGGCGATATGGCGGTCACCCGAAGCCACGTCGGCGTAACCGGCGTGCATGTTCAGGTTGCCCTGGGGCTTGTAGAAGCTGACGGCAGGCAGCTTGCCAGCTTGGGCGTCGGCGAAGAACTTGTTGGTGCTCGACTCGTCGCCCAGGCCGCCGTCACGCAGGCGTTTGTCACGCTCGGCGCGGTTTTCCGGGCCTTGTCGCTTGAAGTAGTTGAATGGCTGGTGGTGGTACTGGAAGTTGGGGATTTTCGGAATGCCGCCCGAATCCTTGAACTGATCCAACGTGGCCTGCCAAGCCCCGGCGTACCAGGCCCAGTCGATGTTGTTTTTCGACAGTTTGTCGCCGATATGCTCGTGGGTTTGCGGCACCAGCACGTTGGGCAGGTCGGGTTTTGAATAGTCCGGGTTCTGTGGGTCGCGGATCCAGGTCGGCCAGTAGGGCGGGGCCAGGGTGTTTACGGCGTAACCGTCCGGGGTCAGCGCGCTGGGGCCGAACTGCGGCGGGCCCGTCATGGCGCTGGCGGGAGACGTGCCCAGCGGCTTGAGGCGCGGGTCGGTGGGGTCGTCGCTCTGCAGCGTGGCGATCTGCGCCTTGGCCACCGATTGCACCGCATTCGGGTAAAACGGCGCAGTGGCACTGATCAGGTATTGATGGTTAAGGAACGAGCCGCCGAAGGCGCCCTGGAAAAAGTTATCGCAGAGTACGAACTCCTTGGCCACGTCCCACAGGCGCAGGGAATAGCGGCTCTGTGCGTAATGGCCCATCACCAGGCCACCGGCGTCGGCCCAGGCGACAAAACCGTCGTTCTTGCCGCCGTTGATTTGCATCTGGTTCTGGTAGAACACGTGCCACAAGTCGCGGGTCACCAGGCTCAGGGGCAGGTCCTCGGCGTTTGGCCCCTTGAGCGCGAATGGCGCGTTGGGCAGGTTCTCCTGGAATTGCACCTCGCTGGGGTAGGTCACGCCGTCCACGCTTTGCGGGCCCACTTGCAGTACGCCACCCCAGGCTGGGGGCAGGGTGGTCAATACCGCACCGTCGCGGTCGCGCTGTTGGTAATCCGTAGTGGAGAGTGCCGACAGCGGTTTCTCCACACCGGGGAAGTCCGCAAACAGGTTGTTGAAACTGCGGTTCTCGGCATAGATCACCACCACGGTTTTCACCTGCTCGTGCAGCGCCTTGTCCAACTCCTGCGGCGTGAGCGGCCGCGCCACCGGTTTGCCCGGTGCTTCACTGGTATTGCCGCAGGCACTCAAGGTCGCGCCGACCCCCAGCACCGCCGCGCCCCCCAGGAAGCGCCGGCGGCTGGTGTCTACCGGTGGTTGGGCTACGGAGTCGGGGGCAGGGCGGTCTTCGTGCGCGTCGCTCATTGCGGGGCTTCCTGGCGAGATGTTGCAAGATATTTCGCAGGACGGTAGCAATGGAATGTGACGGAACGAAGACAGTGGCTGGAGCGACGAGGCGGCTCATTGAGCGTGTGGCGGTTACAGCAACTGCAACGCCAATTGGCAGCCGACGCGCAAGTACTCGACCTGGGCGACCACCGCGTCCCTGACGATCGCCTCGCCGGTGTCGGTCAGCTTGGCCTTCTTTGCATCGATCACGCTGGTCTGGAGGAGCTGCATGGCGACATCCATTGCCTTCTGGAAGGCTGTCAGGTTGTTGTGCAAGCCGAACTCCTGAACCACGGCATTCATGCGGCAATCGGCATTGTCGCGCAGGGTCTGGTACTCAACGAGCGATACGTTACCGTCCTTGTAAATGGCAGCGATCAACTCTTCCAGCGATTTGGATAGGGGCGTCATCGGATTTCCTTGGTGTCAGGTGAGGAGTTACCCGAGTCAGGTTAATCAAAGACGCTGGTGGCAGAAGTCAGGGGTAGTCACCGCATTGAGTGGGACAACCCCTGCGCATTTACTCAGAAAAACCGCTTTGCCCTATGGCATCACCGGCGGCAAATACTTCAACGTCGTGCCCAGCGCCCACAACAGCAACAACACCAGCGGCGTGTGCACCAGCAACTGCACGAACGAAAAGCCGATCAGATCCCGCGCCTTCAACCCCAGCACGCCCAGCAGCGGCAGCATATAGAACGGGTTGATCAGGTTCGGCAGCGCCTCGGCCGCGTTGTAGATCTGCACCGCCCAGCCCAGGTGGTATTCGAGGTCGTTGGCCACTTGCATCACGTAAGGCGCTTCGATGATCCACTTGCCGCCGCCCGACGGGATAAAGAAGCCCAGCACCGCCGAGTACACGCCCATCAGCAAGGCGTATGTATCGTGGGAGGCGATGGAGGTGAAGAAGGTCGAGATATGGTGCGCCAGGGTCTGGCCGTCACCCCCCTTGACCACGGTCATCAGCGCGGCGATCGAGCCATACAGCGGGAATTGGATCAGCACGCCGGTGGTGGTCGGCACGGCCCGGGCCACGGCGTCGAGGAAACTGCGCGGGCGCCAGTGCAGCAGCGCGCCGACCATGATGAACAGGAAGTTATAGGTGTTCAGCCCCGAGATCGCACTGATCGCCGGCTTGGTCGAGAACTCATGGAACAGCCAGCCGGCGGCCAGCAGCGCCAACAAGATGGTCAGCAGCGGGCTGTGCTCCAGCCATTCGCCTGGGCGCGTCGGTGGCTGCGGCTTGGGCAGGTTGAAGGCCGGGTCGACGCCGCAGGCCTTGGCGTCACGGGCGCTGTTCGGGCCGGGCGCCGTGGCATAGGCGATGATCAGCGACACCACGATCAGCGCCAGCAACAGCACGCCGGATTGCCACAGGAAGATAGTGTCGGTGAACGGGATCATGCCGGTGATCGATAAGATCGACGGCGGCAAGCTCGCCGGGTTGGCCTGCAATTGCGCGGCCGACGACGACAGCCCCAATGCCCACACCGCACCCAGACCGAGGTAGGCCGCAGCGCCGGCCGCGCGGTAGTCCATGCGCAAGTCCGTGCGCCGTGCCAATGCGCGCACCAGCAACCCTCCGAACACCAGGGACAAGCCCCAGTTGAGCAGCGAGGCCACCATGGAAATCAACGCGACCCAAGCCACCGCCGAACGGCCGTTTTTCGGGATGCGCGCCAGGCGGTCAATCAGCTTCACCGCGGGTGGCGAGCTGGCGACCACGTAACCGCCGATCACCACAAAGGCCATCTGCATGGTGAACGGGATCAGGCTCCAGAACCCGTCGCCAAAGGCTTTGGCCGCCTCCGTCGGCGCGGCGCCCATGCCCAGGGTCGCTACGGCGACGATGATCACCGCAAGGGCGGCAAACACCCAGGAGTCAGGAAACCAGCGCTCGGCAAAATTGGAGCAGCGCAGGGCAAATCGGGCATAGCGGCTGTCTTCGATAGCGTCGGCCACGGGGCTTTCCTCTTGTATTTATTATGGGTGTTGGCAGTTTTACGGCATATTCCGCTACGGCCATTGATATGGGAATGCAGTTATCTTCATCGATCCATGAGGAAAACAAATATATCTGCCGCGATTGCCATCATCCGGCGCAACTCATAACCTGCACGCCATTTTGTCTGTCTGCCGAGCCTCAACATGACTGCCACCTTTGTTCCACAGGCGCAGCGGTTTTCCCGCTCCGACTACAAAACCCTGGGCCTGGCCGCCCTGGGCGGAGCCTTGGAAATCTACGACTTCATTATCTTCGTATTCTTTGCGCTGACCCTCAGCCAACTGTTCTTCCCGCCGGAGATGCCCGAGTGGCTGCGCCTGCTGCAAAGCTTCGGCATTTTCGTCACCGGCTACCTCGCGCGCCCATTGGGCGGCATCCTGATGGCGCACTTTGCCGATCACCTGGGGCGCAAACGCGTGTTCAGCCTGAGCATCCTGATGATGGCGCTGCCCTGCCTGCTGATCGGCATCATGCCAACCTACGCGCAAATCGGTTATTTCGCACCGCTGATCCTGCTGGTGCTGCGCGTGTTGCAGGGCGCTGCGGTGGGCGGCGAAGTGCCCAGCGCCTGGACCTTCGTCGCCGAGCACGCACCGCGTAATCACCGCGGCTATGCGCTGGGCTTCCTGCAAGCCGGCCTGACCTTCGGCTACCTGCTCGGCGCACTCACGGCGACGTTGCTCGCGCAAGTCTTCACCCCGACCGAAATCCTCGATTACGCCTGGCGTTTTCCGTTCCTGCTCGGCGGGGTATTCGGCGTGATCGGCGTCTGGCTGCGCCGCTGGCTCAGCGAAACCCCGGTATTCCTCGAAATGCAGGCGCGCCGCCAGGCCGCCGGGGAAATGCCGCTGCGCACCGTCCTGCGCGATCATCGCGCGGTGCTGCTGCCGGCGATGATCCTCACCTGCGTACTCACCTCCGCTGTGGTGGTGCTGGTGGTCATCACCCCGACCATGATGCAGAAAACCTTCGGCATGAGCCCCAGCCACACCTTCGCCTTGAGCGCGTTGGGCATTGTTTTTCTGAATATCGGCTGCGTACTCGCCGGGCTGCTGGTGGACCGCATCGGTGCCTGGCGCGCAGTGCTGGTCTACAGCTTGCTGCTGCCGGTAGGCATCGCGCTGCTGTACGCCAGCTTGATCAACGGCGGCATCTGGCTGGGCGCGGCGTACGCCGTGGCGGGCCTGAGTTGCGGGGTGGTGGGCGCGGTGCCGTCGGTGATGGTCGGCCTGTTCCCGGCGCAGGTGCGGGTGTCGGGGATCTCCTTCACCTACAACATCGCCTACGCGCTGTGGGCGAGTACCACGCCGTTGCTGCTGATTGCGCTGATGCCGACCAGCCCGTGGATTTGCGTGGGGTATTGTGTGGTGATGGGGGCGGTGGGGGTGGCGAGTGTGGCGCTGTTTGGCAAGCGCCACACCTTGGCCGCTTGAGCGTTAAGTCAGGAAGTGCCAGAGCAACAGCGTACCCACCAGGCCGACAACCGACACAATGGTCTGCAACACCGACCATACCCAGATCGTCTGCTTCAGCTGCAAACCAAAGTATTCACGTACCATCCAGAACCCGGCGTCGTTGACGTGGCAGAAGAACACCGAGCCGGCGCCAATCGCCAACGCTACCAGTGAACTCTGGGTCGCCGCCAACCCGGCCATCATCGGCGCAAGAATGCCTGCCGTGGTGGTGGTCGCGACGGTGGCCGAGCCGGTCGCCTGGCGCAGGGCCACAGCGATCAACCACGCCAGCAGCAGATACGGCATGTGCGCGCCTTCGGCGACTTTGCTGATGGTCTGGCTGACGCCGGCATCGAGCAGGGTTTGCTTGAGACCACCACCGGCGCCGATGGTCAGCAGCAACACGGCGATGGGCGCGAGGGCCTTGCGCAGGGTGTTGCCGACTTCAGCGCGCGGCATTCCGGCGGCCCAGCCCAGGCAGATGACGGCAGCGATTACGGCCAGACCGAGGGCAATCAGCGGTTCACCGAGGAATTTCAAGGTCAGGCCGACAGTGCTTTCGGCCGGCAATGCGACTTTGGCCAAGGTGCTGCCCAGCATCAAAATCACCGGCAACAGAATGATCAGCAACGACACGCCAAAACTCGGCTGGCGCGGGGCCTTGGGCGGTGCGCTGAACAACGCGCCGATGTCGGCTGGCTCATCCACGTGCAGGCGTTTGGATAGCCAGTTGCCGTAAAGCGGCCCCGCGAGAATCACCGCCGGCACGGCCAGGCAAAAGCCCAGCAACATGGTCAAACCCAGGTCGGCGTGCAGCGCGCCCACCGCGATCAATGGACCCGGATGCGGCGGCATCAGGGCGTGCAACGTGGTCATGCCGGCCAGCGCCGGAATGGCGATTTTCAGCAGCGGCTGGTTTGAACGTTTGGCCATCACAAAGATGATCGGCACCATCATCACCAGGCCTACTTCGAAGAACAGCGGCAGGCCGATCACCATCGCCACCAGCGCCATCACCCATGGCAACGACTTGCCCTTGCCCAGCCCGAGCAGGGTGGTGGCGATGCGGTCGGCGGCGCCGGATTCGGCCATCAGCGCGCCGAGCATCGAGCCCAGGGCAATGATGATCCCGGCTTCACCGAGGATCGCCCCAGCGCCCTTGCTGAAGGCTTTGGCGACTTCCTCAGGGGGTAATCCGGCGCCGACGCCAGCGATAAACGTGCCGATCAGGATCGACAGGAACGGCGGCAGTTTGGTCGCACTGATCAACACGATGATGCTGGCGATCGCCAGCAGGACGCAGAACATGAGGCGGGTGTCGTGAACCATCCACGCGGCGGTCGATAACTCCAAAACGGGACTCCTTATCGAACAGGTAGGCTAATTTGTTTCTTTTTGTTTCCTGCTCGGAAAGCATACCTGATACAACCGTTCCAGAGCGTTCCTGTGCGATTTTGGTGCGCTCAATCTAACGGCCAGTTGGCGTACAGATGACAAATTTGCAACCCATGCCTGGGCCTATGGCCTATAGCTCTATGATCAACAGACCACAGCCTTTGAGGACATTTCATGAGTGCAGGACATAGCCACGCCCAAGCACGCGCCGGCCACGAGCGTCTCCTGTGGATCGCCCTCGGCCTGACCGGCAGTTTCATGATTGCCGAGGTGATCGGTGCATTCATCACCGGCAGCCTGGCGTTGTTGTCCGACGCCGCGCACATGATGACCGACGCCCTGGCCCTGGCGATTTCCCTGGTGGCCATCCAGGTCGCCAAGCGCGCCGCCGACCGCAAGCGCACCTTCGGTTATGCGCGGTTTGAAATCCTGGCGGCAGCCTTCAATGCGCTGCTGCTGTTTGCGGTGGCGTTTTACATTCTCTATGAGGCTTATCAACGGTTGCAGGCCCCGGCCGAGATCCAGTCCACCGGCATGCTGGTGGTCGCGGTGATGGGGTTGGTCGTCAACCTGATTTCCATGCGCCTGCTCAGCGCCGCCAGTGGCGAAAGCCTCAACGTGAAAGGGGCCTACCTGGAAGTCTGGAGCGACATGCTCGGCTCCATCGGCGTGATCATCGCGGCGGTGGTGATCATGTTCACCGGTTGGGGCTGGGTTGATTCGCTGGTCGCGGCGGCCATTGGTTTCTGGGTGTTGCCGCGCACCTGGACGCTGCTCAAGGAAAGCATGAACGTGCTGCTGCAAGGCGTGCCGGACGGGATTGATATCGATCAGGTCGAGCAGGCCATTCGTGCAGTGCCTGGGGTTAAAGACGTGCATGACCTGCATATCTGGGCGCTCACCAGTGGCAAAAATGTTCTGAGCACGCACTTGGTGGCGGATTCGGCGCTGAGCTCCGAGCAACAAATCCTCAGCCAGGTAACCGAATTGCTGCACGAACAATTCGATATTTCCCACGCGACCATTCAGGTTGAAGGCGCAGGCTTTGAGCACGACGAACATGACGACGTGCATGCCTGATCCTGCCTAACGGATTTGTAATGTTCCGCCCACCGCTCTGATAAGTACCGAAAGCTACATTGCCCCCGCTGGGAAACCTCAGCGACTTCATGGGCGTGGAACTCTCGTTATGGCAATTTCCGTTAGAACACTGCTGGGCCTGGCGGCATTGTGGGTAGCCACCAGCGCTGCCCAGGCGCAGACCGTCACCCTCGACTCAGCCCTGCAAACCGCCTTCGCCAACAACCCGGACCTGGCCGCCGCGCAATGGGAAATCGACATCGCCGCGGGCGGTCGCCAACAGGCCGGGTTGATCCCCAACCCGGTGGCCTCCTGGGATGCCGAAGACACCCGCCGCGACACCCGCGTCACCACCCTCAAACTGAGCCAGACCCTGGAACTAGGCGGCAAACGCGGTGCGCGTATCGACGTCGCCACACGCGCCCAGGACGCCGCCGCGCTGGGCTTGGAACAGCGCCGCAACCTGTTGCGCGCCGAGGTAATCGACAGCTATTACGGCGCCCTGCGTGCCCAGGAACGCCTTGAGCTGGCGCAGCGCTCCCTGGCGCTGGCCGAGCGCGGCCTGGTGGTCGCCAAAGGGCGCGTCACCGCCGGTAAATCCTCGCCGGTGGAGACCACTCGTGCGCAGGTGCAGCTGTCTGAGATCCGCCTGGAGTTGAACCGCGCCCAGATCGGCCTGACCGACGCCTATCGCCGTCTCGCCGCCAGCACCGGCAGCGCCGCCCCCGACTTCCAGGCTGTTGCCACCCAACGCCAACCCGCACCGCCCTTGCCGGCTTCCGCCCAGTTGCTCGCGCGCCTTGAGCAAACCGTAGAGCTGCGTCTGGCTGAACTGCAGATCCTGCAGAGCGAAGCCAGCGTCGGCCTGGAAAAAGCCCAGCGCATTCCCGACCTCGATGTATCCATCGGCAGCCAGTACGACGCCGGTGCGCGCGAGCGGGTGAATGTGGTGGGGGTGTCGATGCCGATCCCGTTGTTCAACCGCAACCAGGGCAATGTGCTCGCCGCCAGCCGCCGTGCCGACCAGGCGCGCGACCTGCGCAATGCCGCCGAACTGCGGCTGCGCACCGAAACCCGTCAGGCCCTGGACTTGTGGCAAGCCGCGAATACCGAAGTGCTCGCCTTCAATCAGCAAATCCTCCCAGCCGCCCAGAGTGCGGTGGACGCCGCCACCCGTGGTTTCGAGATGGGCAAGTTCAACTTCCTCGAGGTGCTCGACGCCCAACGCACCCTGATCGCGGCACGTAACCAATACCTCACGGCGACCGCCCAGGCCACCGACGCCTGGGTGCGCATCGAACGGATCTACGGCGATCTCGCCCGGTTTTGATATTTTCTGGAGTCCCTTATGAACACACGACACGGCGTGGCGCTTGCCGTCGCCCTGGGCCTGATGATGTCCGGTTTTGCAGGCGCCGAGGAAGAGGAAGGCGAGATCGAACTCACCGAGCAGCAGATCCAGGCCGCCGGGATTCAACTCGCCCCGGCCCAACCTCGCGCGATCAGCACGTTGCTGACGCTGCCTGGCGAGGTGCGTTTCGACGAGGACCGTACGTCGCACATCGTGCCGCGCGCGGCCGGTGTGGTTGAGGCGGTGAAGGTCAACCTCGGGCAGTCGGTCAAGAAAGGTGAGGTGTTGGCAGTGATCGCCAGCCAGCAGATTTCCGATCAGCGCAGCGAGCTGGCAGCCAACGAGCGCCGCGTCGAACTGGCGCGCACCACCTTCCAGCGCGAGCGCCAGTTGTGGAAGGACGAAATCTCCGCCGAGCAGGATTACCTGCTGGCGCGCCAGACCTTGCAAGAAGCTGAAATCGCCCTGAACAACGCCCGCCAAAAGATGACCGCGCTCAGTGGCAGCGCAGTATTGGTCGGTGGCAATCGCTATGAATTGCGCGCGCCATTCGCCGGCATGGTGGTGGAAAAACACCTCGGGGTCGGCGAAGTGGTCGGTGAGACCAGCAACGCCTTCACCCTGTCGGACCTGTCCCAGGTGTGGGTTACCTTCGGTGTCTTTCCCAAGGACTTGAACAAGGTTCGGGTGGGTAAAGCGGTGAAGGTGATTTCGACCGAAATGGGCACTGAAGTGCTTGGCACCGTGGCCTACGTCGGCAACCTGCTGGGCGAGCAGACACGCACCGCCACGGTTCGCGTGAGCCTGCCCAACCCCGACCAGACGTGGCGCCCGGGGTTGTTTGTGACTGTGCAATTGGCCACCGACACTTACCAGGCCAAGGTCAGCGTGCCGCAAAGCGCGATCCAGACCGTCGAGGACAAACCCTCGGTGTTCGTACGCACCGAGCACGGTTTTGTCACGCGTCATCTGCAATTGGGCGTGAGCGAAAACGGTTACGTCGAGGTGCGCCAAGGCCTGGATGTCGGAGCCCAGGTAGCCACCGAAGGCAGCTTTATCCTCAAGTCCGAACTGGGCAAGGGCTCGGCCGAGCACGCCCATTGATCCTGCGAGTGATTTCCCATGTTTGAGCGCCTTATCCAATTCGCCATCGAGCAGCGCATCATTGTGATGCTGGCGGTGCTGTTGATGGCCGGTATCGGCATCGCCAGCTATCAGAAACTGCCCATCGATGCGGTGCCCGATATCACCAATGTGCAGGTGCAGATCAACTCGTCGGCGGCCGGTTTTTCGCCGCTGGAAACCGAGCAACGGATCACCTTCCCGATCGAGACCGCCATGGCCGGTTTGCCGGGCATGCAGCAGACGCGCTCGCTGTCGCGTTCGGGTTTGTCGCAGGTGACGGTGATCTTCAAGGACGGCACCGACCTGTTCTTCGCCCGCCAACTGGTCAACGAACGGCTGCAAGTCGCGCGTGACCAATTGCCGGTCGGCATCGACACGCAGATGGGGCCAATTTCTACCGGGCTCGGGGAAATTTTCCTGTGGACGGTGGAGGCGCAAGAGGGCGCGCTCAAGGAAGACGGCACACCGTACACGCCGACCGACCTGCGGGTCATCCAGGATTGGATCATCAAGCCGCAGTTGCGCAACGTGCCCGGCGTGGCCGAGATCAACACCATCGGCGGGTTTGCCAAGGAGTACCAGATCGCCCCCGACCCCAAGCGTCTGGCGGCCTACAACCTGACCCTGACTGATCTGGTCACGGCGCTGGAGCGCAACAACGCCAACGTCGGCGCCGGGTATATCGAGCGCAGCGGCGAGCAGTTGCTGATCCGCGCGCCGGGCCAGGTCGCGTCTATCGACGATATCGCCAACATCGTCATCACCACCGCTGGTGGCACGCCGATTCGTGTGAGCAACGTCGCCCAGGTCGAGATCGGGCGCGAGCTGCGTACCGGTGCCGCCACCGAAAATGGCCGTGAGGTGGTGCTGGGCACGGTGTTCATGCTGATCGGTGAAAACAGCCGGACCGTGTCCCTGGCCGTGGCAGCAAGACTTGAGCAAATCAACCGTTCGCTGCCCCAGGGCGTGGTGGCCGTCACGGTGTACGACCGCACCAATCTTGTCGAAAAAGCCATCGCCACCGTCAAGAAAAACCTCTTCGAAGGCGCGCTGCTGGTGGTCGCGGTGCTGTTCCTGTTCCTGGGCAATATCCGCGCGGCGCTGATCACCGCGATGGTGATTCCGCTGGCGATGCTGTTCACCTTTACCGGGATGTTTACCAACCGGGTCAGCGCCAACCTGATGAGCCTGGGCGCGCTGGATTTTGGCATCATCGTCGACGGTGCGGTGGTGATCGTCGAGAACGCCATCCGCCGCCTGGCGCATGCGCAGCAGCGGCACGGGCGGCTGCTGACGCGCAGCGAGCGCCTGCATGAAGTGTTCGGCGCCGCCAAGGAAGCGCGCCGCGCGTTGATCTTCGGGCAACTGATCATCATGGTGGTGTACCTGCCGATCTTCGCCCTCACCGGGGTGGCCGGGAAAATGTTCCACCCGATGGCGTTTACCGTGGTGCTCGCCTTGCTTGGCGCGATGATTTTGTCGGTGACTTTCGTACCCGCGGCGATTGCGCTGTTCGTCACCGGCAAGGTCAAGGAAGAGGAGAACCTGGTGATGCGCACCGCGCGCCGCGGCTATGCGCCGGTGCTGGATTGGGTGATGGGGCGCCGCCCGTTGGTGTTTGGGTTGGCGGTGATGACCATCGTTGCGTCGGGCGCCGTGGCCAGCCGTATGGGCAGTGAATTTATCCCCAGCCTCAGCGAAGGCGACTTCGCCCAACAGGCCCTGCGCGTACCCGGCACCAGCCTGACGCAGTCGGTGCAGATGCAGCAGCAGCTCGAGAAAGTATTGATGGCCGAGGTGCCGGAAATCGAGCGGGTGTTCGCGCGCACCGGCACCGCGGAAATCGCCTCCGACCCGATGCCGCCGAACATTTCCGACAGCTACGTGATGCTCAAACCCAAGGAACAATGGCCGGACCCGAAGAAGTCCCGCGAAGCGCTGATCGCCGATATCCAGCGCGCCAGTGCGATTGTGCCGGGCAGCGCGTACGAGCTGTCGCAGCCGATCCAGCTGCGCTTCAACGAGCTGATTTCCGGGGTGCGCAGCGATGTCGCGGTGAAGGTGTTTGGTGATGACATGGCAGTGCTCAACAGCACCGCAGGGGAAATCGCCGAGACCTTGCAAAAGCTGGAAGGCGCCTCGGAAGTGAAGGTGGAGCAAACCTCCGGCCTGCCGGTGCTGACCATCAATATCGACCGCGACAAGGCTGCGCGGTTTGGCCTGAATGTCGGCGATGTACAGGACACGATTGCGGTTGCCGTCGGTGGGCGCCAGGCCGGTACGCTGTATGAAGGTGACCGCCGTTTCGACATGGTCGTGCGTTTGTCCGACGCGCTGCGCACCGATATCGACGGGTTGTC
The DNA here is from genome assembly GCF_049590575.1 of Pseudomonas sp. Taxonomy (GTDB): domain Bacteria; phylum Pseudomonadota; class Gammaproteobacteria; order Pseudomonadales; family Pseudomonadaceae; genus Aquipseudomonas. Next base: position 22,026 of record NZ_JBAWDE010000357.1, on the reverse strand, counting down.
GCGGCTGTTGATCCCGGTGCCGGCGCTGGCCGGCAATGCGACCGGGCAGCTGGGGTTTATCGCCTTGTCCCAGGTCGCGAGCCTGGACCTGGTGCTCGGCCCCAACCAGGTCAGCCGCGAGGACGGCAAGCGCCTGGTGATCGTCAGCGCCAACGTGCGCGGGCGGGACATTGGCTCGTTTGTGGAAGAGGCCGAGGCCGCGATTGCCGCACAGGTGAAAGTACCGGCGGGTTACTGGACGACATGGGGCGGTCAGTTCGAACAGTTGAAGGAAGCTTCCGAGCGCTTGCGCATCGTGGTACCGGTGGCGCTGCTGCTGGTGTTTGGTTTGCTGTTCATGATGTTCAACAACCTCAAGGACGGGCTGCTGGTGTTTACCGGGATTCCGTTCGCGCTGACCGGTGGAATCATGGCGCTGTGGCTGCGGGATATTCCGCTGTCGATTTCGGCGGGGGTGGGCTTTATTGCGCTGTCTGGCGTGGCGGTGCTGAACGGCTTGGTGATGATTGCCTTCATCCGCAACCTGCGCGAGGAAGGGCGCTCGCTGTCGGTGGCAATCAACGAGGGCGCGCTGACGCGGTTGCGCCCGGTGTTGATGACCGCGCTGGTGGCGTCCCTGGGGTTTATCCCAATGGCCCTGGCCACCGGCACCGGCGCCGAGGTGCAGCGCCCGTTGGCGACGGTGGTGATCGGCGGGATTATTTCTTCTACGTTGCTGACCCTGCTGGTATTGCCGGCGCTGTATCACTGGGCGCATCGCAAGGAAGAGGAAACACCAGGCTGAACCGGGTAAAGCGCCCCGGCTGGCTGCTGACGTCGGCATGCCCCTGGTGCAGGTGCATGATCGATTGCACAATCGCCAGCCCCAGCCCCGTGCCGCCTTCGGCGCGGGTGCGGCTGCTGTCGGCGCGGTAGAAGCGTTCGAACAGGTGCGGCAGGTGATGGGCTTCGATGCCACGGCCCGGGTTGCCGACCGACAGCGACACGCGCTGGTCGTAGGTTTCCACCAGCAGCAATACGCTGGCGGCTTCAGGCGTGTGGCGAATCGCGTTGGACAGCAAGTTGGAAATCGCCCGCTGGATCATCAGGCGATCCCCCGTCACCCAGGCATCGCCACGCAAGCTGAGGCTGACGTGTTTGTCTTCGGCGCTCAGGGCGAACAGCTCCATCACCCGTTGCGCCTCCTCGCCCAGCGATACCCGGTCAAACCCTGCCCGCGCTGCCGGGTGGCTGACCTGAGCAAGAAACAGCATGTCGGACACGATGCGCGACAGGCGCTCCATTTCCTCGGTGCAGGATTCCAGGCTTGCCTTGTATTCCTCGCAAGGCCGGTCACGGGAGAGGGTCACCTGGGCCTTGCCCATCAAGTTGGTCAAGGGGGCGCGCAACTCGTGGGCGAGGTCGTCGGAGAACTGCGACAGTTGCTGCACGCCCGCGTCCAGTCGACTGAGCATGATGTTGAAGCCTTGCGCCAACTCGCCCAGTTCCTTGGGCAGGTTGTCGAGGGATAAACGGTGAGTCAGGTCCTGGGTCGAGACTTGGGCCGCGACATGGCTGAACTGCTTTAACGGCGCCAACCCACGTTGCACCAGCCACCAGGCGCCCATGCCGATCAGGATCAGCAGCAGCGGCAGGGCGATCACCGTTGAGCGCAGGTAGGCACTGAGCAGTGCTTCGTCATCGGAGCGGTCCAGCGACAGCAGCACGCGCACGTACTCACTGCCTTGCAGGGGCATCAGGCGCGTGGCGGTGAGGATGCGGTTGCCGCGACCGTCCACCCAATTGAGGTACGCCAGTGCCTTGCCGACCGGTACGTCCAGCAACAACGGTTCCTGAGGGTTAGCGCCGACGCTCAGCAGCACCGGCGCGTCGTGCGATGCGCCCATGATGGTCAGGTAGATATTGTCATGGCCCATCACCAGGTCCAGCAGTGAATGCGGGCGAGTGCTGATATCGTGCGGCTTCAGGCCCTGGCCCAGGCTGTGCTCCAGCTGTTCCAGCTTGTTTTCAAGACCCTTGCGCGCGAGCTTGTCCAGCTCGTGGGTCAAGGCCAGGTAGGCCAGGGTCGCCAGCAACACGACCAGGCCGGCGCCCATCAGGCTGACGGTCAGCCCCAGGCGCATTGACAGGCTGCTGGTTCTCATTGACGCGCCTCCAGCACATACCCCACGCCGCGAATGGTATGGATCAGCTTGACCTCGCTCTGGTCATCGACCTTGCCGCGCAGGCGGCTGATCGACACTTCGACCACGTTGGTGTCGCAGTCGAAGTTCATGTCCCACACCAGCGAAATGATTTGTGTGCGCGTCATGACTTCGCCGGCTTGGCGCATCAGCACGTGCAGCAGGGCGAATTCTTTTGTGGTCAGGTCGATGCGCCGGCTGCCGCGATAGGCACGATGCCGGCGCGGGTCCAGTTCCAGGTCCGACACACGCAGCACGTCCGGCAGCGGGATATGCTCGCTGCGCCGCAGCAAGGTACGCACGCGGGCCAACAGCTCGGGGAATTCGAAAGGCTTGACCAGGTAGTCATCGGCCCCCATGTCCAGGCCCTTGATCTTGTCGGCCAGGCGCCCGCGTGCGGTCAGCATCATCACGCGCTGGTTGCCGTCGCGGCGCAGTTGCTCGAGCACTTCCCAACCATCGGTGTTGGGCAAGTTCACGTCGAGGATCACCAGTTCATACGTGTGCTGCCTGGCCAGGTGCAGGCCATCGACACCGCTGGCGGCGCAATCGACCACGTAGCCGCTTTCGGTCAGGCCTTGTTGCAAGTAGTCAGCGGTTTTCTGCTCGTCCTCAACCACAAGGATACGCATAGGGAATTACCTTCAAGGGAAACGAAACGGGCATGACCTCATAGAGGCGTTAAGGGAGTTGTAAGAGATTTCTTTATTTTCAACTCTGGATGCTGAAGTAGCTTCAGGGTCAAGCGTGGGTTACGCAGCTGCGACGTTTCGCCGCTGAACCCACGCCCAAAAAAAACGCCCCGTGCGGGGCGTAAAAAATTCATCTCCGTTCCAAAGGAGCTACACAAAAGCTGCAGAGATGAAGAGTGTTCGACGCGCAGTATAAAAAGTGCAACTTAACGCGCAGGTGAGGCAGATATTACAGTTCTGACAGGCTTGAGCCTGTTAACAGATGTAGGAAATCGGCAAGTGAATGTAAGTTCAACCTACAGAATCGCCAGTGGGTATTCGACAATCACGCGAACTTCTTCCAGGTCCGACTCGAATGAACTTGAGCGTACGGTGGCCTGGCGCAGTCGCAGCGACAAATCCTTCAAGTTGCCGCCCTGCACCACGTATTTGGCCTCAATGTCGCGCTCCCAGCGGCGTTGGTCGGTCAGCGGATCACCGGCGGCATCACGGCGCATATACACCGCATTCGCGTTGCTGTAGTCGGCGCCGGTGCCTTTGGCGTAGCGGGCCATGAATGACAGGCCGGGAATGCCGAATGGCTGCATGTCCAGGTCGTAGCGCAGCATCCACGAGCGCTCCTTGGGTGAGTTGAAGTCGCTGTACTGGATCGAGTTGTTGAGGAAGATCGAGTCGGATTGGCGCAGGTAGTCGAAGTCGTCATCGCCATTGTTGCGCTGATGCGACACGGCCAGGCTGTGGGCACCGACCTGTATCCCGACGTTGGCGCTCCAGATGTTGTTATCGAATTCGCCGAGCAGTTTTTTGCCCTCGTCCACGGCCTTGTAATAGTTGAAGTCGCCGAACACAGACACCTCATCGTTCAGCGGGTATTTGGCGCTGGTGCCGAAATAGTATTGGTCCCAGGCGTCCTTTAGACGGCTGTTGTACAGGCTCACAGTCAGGTGTTTGTTGAGGGCGTATTGACCGCCGAAATAGCCGACCCAGGGTGAGTCGACCTTGCCCGCGTAGAAAGTCGCAAAGCCTTTGTCCATGCCGCTTTGGGTGGGCTGGCTCATGCCGCTCAGCCGCCCGCCTTGCAGGCTCAGGCCTTCTAGGCTGTTGTTCTGGACGGTGACGCCGCGAAAACTTTGCGGCAATAAACGCGAGTCGCCGGCGGCCACTACCGGCGTGGCGGGGAACACGTCGCCGGCCTTGATGACGGTGTCCATTACGCGAAGCTTCGCTGCGCCGCCGAACTTGCTGTAGCTGTCTTCGGGACGGTTGTCGCTGTCCACCGGCAGCACATCGAACGAGCTTTTGCCGCCACTGCGGCCAGTGCCCGAGTCGAGTTTGAGCCCATACATGGCAAACGCATCCAGGCCAAAACCCACGGTGCCTTGGGTAAACCCGGATTCGAATTTGCCGATCAAACCCTGCGCCCAGGCTTCGGAATAGCCATTGCCGGTGGGGCTGGACTGGCCCTTGCGGTCATCACGGTTGAAGTAGAAATTGCGCGCCAGCACATTCATGCTGCTGCCTTCGATAAAACCCTCGGTTGTATCTGCCTCGGCCACGGCTGCCAGGGGCAGCGCGGCGATCAATGAAAAGGGAAGGGTGTAGTAAGCAATGCTCATGTTTCGCTCCTCGGTGTCGGCAGTTATCAGCTCTTATAGAGGTGGGCGTTCTTATTGATCTGGCCCAGGCTGATAGTTGCAAACGGCGAATAACAGCTGCGTTGCGCGAACATTACAATTTCGGAATGCCGTGGTTACCTAACAAATAAGTAATGTCCTGGCGACCTTGACGTCAGGATTGATCCATTACTGTCCTCGCTGAACTTTTCAATCGAGGAACCTGTAATGAACGCCTATAAAATTGCCCTGAGTTTATTCACCGCAATCTTGTCATTCGGTGCATTGGCCGAAGGCGGTGGTGATCGCACCTTTGCCCTGATGATGGAACGCAATGAGAAAGCCATGGCTGCTTACGCTGCCAAAAAAGGCAAGCCGGCACCCGAGGTGCAGGCGTATCGCTATGGTGTGAAACTGGACATTGCCCGAGTGGTCAACGTGACGCCGCCGATCAACGCATGCAAACCCGTGCCGTCGCGCATGACCTATGAGGACTCGAAAGGCATGCTCAATACCCTGGAGTATCAAGTGATGGGCGTGTGCCGAAATAGCGGCGGCTGATGGGTCGATAAGACTGTTGGGCCCGATGCAAAAAGCGTTATGAAAACGCATGTGAGCCGCAGGGCTTGTGCTTGAGGTATCGTAGGTTTTATTTCTGCTTGAAGAGCCGATCCTCCATGAGCCCTACCTACCGTCGCCCCGTTCCGCTGCCCAAGGCCTACCGCTTGCTCAACCATGGGCCGACCGTGCTGGTGAGTGCGGCCCACAATGGCCAGCGCAATATCATGGCTGCTGCGTGGGCCATGCCGTTGGATTTCGAACCGCCGAAAGTCGCCGTCGTACTGGACAAGGCCACCTGGACCCGCCGACTGCTGGAAGGCGCCGGTACCTTTGTGCTCCAGGTGCCCTGCGCAGCCCAGGCGGATCTGGTCCAGACCGTCGGCAATACCACCGGTGCCGAAACCGACAAATTTGCTGCCTACGGCCTGCACACCTTCAGCGGTGAACATACCCAAGCGCCGTTGCTGGAAGGCTGCGTGGCCTGGCTGGAATGCCGCCTGTTGCCCGAGCTGCACAACCAGCAAGCCTATGACCTGTTCCTCGGCGAAGTGGTCGCCGCCTACGCCGACGAACGCGTGTTCAGCGAAGGGCGCTGGCATTTCGAGGGGCATGATCAGTTACGCACCCTGCACCATGTGGCGGGCGGGCATTTCCTGGCCATCGGCGAGCCCATTGACGGGCGTCAGCTGTAAGCCTTAACCGTGCTGGACTCGGCCTGACATCTTCACCCAACGCGACGGGGGCATGCCGTAGGTGCTGCGAAATTGCCGGGTCATATGGCTCTGGTCGGTGAAGCCTGCGGTGAGCGCCGCATCCACCAGTGACATGCCCTGCGCCAGCAGACTGCGCACCAGATCCAGCCGGCGCATGGTCAGGTAGCGGTAGGGGCTGGTGCCGAACAGCAAACGAAAATCCCGCGACAGCGCCCAGCGGTCACGGCCGCAATGGTCGGCCATTTCATCCAGGGTGATGCTGCGCCCCAGTGCGCTGTGGATGAACTCGCGGGCGCGCTCGGCGGCCACGTAGTCAAAGGATTTACGGCTGATAATCGCGCCCGACGCGGCGTTCAGCGCCTGGGCCAGGTCGAACAGCGCGTCCTGCTCTTGCATCGGATCAATCGGGCAATCCAGGCTTTGCAGCAAGACCTCGCTGGCACGGAACAGCCGCGGGTCAGTCGACAGGCCGTTGTGGATAAACGGCAGCGGCTTGCCGCCGAGAATCTGTTGGATCAGCGCCGGCTCCACATAAATCATCCGGTACTTGAAGCCTTCCACGCTGCTGGCGCGGCCGTCATGGCTTTCATCGGGATGAATGACCATGGTTGCGCCAGGCATGCTGTGGGTCATGCAGCCGCGGTAGTGATAGCTCTGCACGCCAAACAAGGTGCGCCCGATGGCGTAAGTGTCATGGCGATGCGGATCGAACGCGTAGCCGGCAAAGTACGCCTCGATACGGTCCAGGCCGCTGGCGTGCGGTGCGCGGTGCAGCCAGTCGAGGGTGGAAGTGGGTTGGCCCATGGTGGCTTGTCACAAGGAATGGTGGAAACACGTTAACCCAGTCTATGCGGGTTGTGGGAGGCGGTCTTGAACGTTTGTGCAGGTTTTTCAAATGGGTATTGGGTTCGTCGTATGACTGTTTAGTATTATATTTTGATAAATTATTATTGTTTTACGATAATTTATTGGCTATTTTGCTTTGACATTTACTTACCGAGGCTACTTTATGAACACACAGCGTCTTGCCCAGCTCAGCCAGCGAATGTCGCTGATCACCCTCGTGCTGATCATCAGCATGCTGGCGCTCAATGCTGCCGTCTGGTTGTACCCTATATTGAGCTCTTCCACTGGCGGGCTCGGGTTTGGCTTCGCGCTGAGCGACCGCCAGATTCAGGGACGTGCCGAACAAGTTGCGCTGTTCCCGTTATGGCAGACTCTGGGCTGCATCGTGCTGTCGAGCATACCCTTGCTCGCGCTGGCAGTAGGCTTGAATCACTTGCGCAAACTGTTCCAGAACTATGCGCGGGGCGAGTATTTCTCGCGCGTGGCCGCAGCGCACCTGGGCAAGGTCGGTAAAGCGGTAGCGTTGTGGGTCTTGCTGGACTTCTTATGTGAACCCTTACTAAGTGTCTGGGTCACCATGAACGAGCCGGTCGGCGAGCGATTGATTAGCTTGAGTGTGACGGCGCCGAGCTTTGTGGCACTGTTTCTGGCTGCCTGTATCGCGGTGATTGCGCGTATCCTGTGGCAGGCCAGTGAAGTCGATTCTGAAAACCGCACCTTTGTTTGAGATTGAAATGCCCATTGTGATTGAGTTGGACGTGATGCTTGCGCGGCGCAAGGTCAAATCCAAGGACCTGGCGGCCGCCATCGGGATTACCGAACAGAACCTGTCGCTGCTCAAGCAGGGCAAGGTCAAGGGTATACGGCTGGGAACGCTGGATGCTATCTGCGTCTATCTCAACTGCCAGCCCGGTGATTTGCTGGTGCACATGCCCGAGCCCGAGCAATAGCGCCTTATCCGTTTCGAGAGGATAGTCGATGCCATTTTCCAGCTTGCCGTACGCTGCACCCTTATTGTCGTTGGCGTTGCTCTGGACCGTCGCGGTAGTGACGCCAGGCCCCAATTTTTTCAACACCGCGCAGCTCGCAGCCAGTTGCTCGCGCCGCCATGGCGTGGTCGCTTCGACGGGGGTGGCCACCGGCACGATCATGTGGGGGCTGGCGGGCGGCCTTGGCATCAAATCGTTGTTTACTGCCGCGCCCATGCTCTACATGGCGTTCAAGATCATTGGCGGTTGCTACTTGATTTACCTCGGGTTGAAGCTGTTCAAGCGCTCAGCGCCAGCCATGGCTCAAAGCCTGTTGCCGGATGAACCGCGGCGCTCGCTGTTTTCCGCCTGGCGCCTGGGTTTGCTGGGCAACCTGTCCAACCCCAAGGCTGCACTGTTTGTCGCCACTATCTTCGCCTCGACCATGCCGCCATCACCGTCGCCGATGTTGCTGACCCTGGCCGTGATCACCATGGCGACACTGTCGTTCAGCTGGTATTGCTGCGTGGCCCTGGTGTTTTCCAGCGCGCGCATGGCCAACCTTTACAGCCGGTCGCGCAAATGGCTCGACCGTTTTGCCGGTGGTTGCTATGTGTTGTTCGGTGCACATCTGGTGGCGAATCGCTGACCACCCGTGGTAAGAAGCCTTACTTTCAACAGCGGGGCCGAGTCATGAGCAAGGTGCGTGTAGGTATTATTTTTGGCGGCCGTTCGGCTGAGCACGAAGTGTCGCTGCAGTCGGCGCGAAATATCGTCGATGCACTCGACCGAACGCGCTTCGAGCCGGTGTTGATCGGCATCGACAAGGCCGGCCACTGGCACCTCAACGACACCTCGAACTTCCTGATCAACCAGGAAAACCCGGCTCTGATCGCGCTTAACCAATCCAACCGCGAGCTGGCCGTAGTGCCCGGCAAGGCCAGCCAGCAAGTGGTGGAAACCACCGGCAACGACCTGCTGGCGCACATTGACGTGATCTTCCCCATCGTCCACGGCACCCTCGGCGAAGACGGTTGCCTGCAAGGCCTGCTGCGCATGGCGGACCTGCCGTTCGTGGGCTCGGACGTGCTGGGCTCGGCGGTGTGCATGGACAAGGACATCAGCAAACGCCTGCTGCGCGATGCGGGTATTGCGGTTACCCCGTTCATCACCCTGACCCGCCGCAATGCCGCTCGCACCCCCTTTGACACGGCGGTGAATACGCTCGGCCTGCCGATGTTCGTCAAGCCTGCCAACCAGGGTTCTTCGGTGGGGGTGAGCAAGGTTGCCACTGAAGCCGAATACCACGCCGCCGTCGAACTGGCCCTGGGCTTTGATGAAAAGGTGTTGGTGGAATCCGCCGTCCAGGGCCGCGAAATCGAATGCGCCGTATTGGGCAACGACGACCCCATCGCCAGCGGCTGCGGCGAAATCGTGGTGAGCAACGGTTTCTATTCCTATGACAGCAAATACATTGACGCTCAGGCCGCCCAGGTGGTGGTGCCGGCCGACATCAGCGTCGAGGCCAGCGAGCGCATTCGCCGCCTGGCCATCGAAGCTTTTGAAGTGTTGGGCTGCGCTGGGTTGGCGCGGGTGGACGTGTTCCTCACCGACGACGGCGAGGTACTGATCAACGAAATCAACTCACTGCCCGGCTTCACCCGCATCAGCATGTACCCCAAGCTGTGGCAGGCGGCGGGGATGAGCTACAGCGAACTGGTGAGCCGGTTGATTGAGTTGGCGATTGAGCGGCACGCGGGGCGCAAGGGCTTGAAGATCAATCGCTGAGACGGCGAGCGTGCTTTTTGTGGCGAGCGGGTGTGCTTTAGGGCGTTCGACCAATCCACGAATAGATGAATGTCTTTGCCTCTTGCGGGTGATGCGTCCTACGCCGATAGCTGGCAAACGCCGGTGACGTGCAATAGGTGCACACCTCACTCACCTCGACCTGCTCGTGCTTTACCCCTGCAGCTTGCAGCAACATCACCCCATACCCGCTGAGGTCAAACCACGCGCTGGCGGTTTGCCGCGCATCGGGCGGAGTAATTTCAGGAGATAATCGCGGCGCCGGTTGCACCGTGCTCCATGGTGCCTGAGCGTGCTGCCAGACGTGGCTTTGATCGGCCTGCAACTCGGCAATAAAGTCTTCGCTCACTTCGTAGCAACACGGCTTGATCGATGGCCCAATCGCCACCTGCAACTGGTCTGCGGCAATCCCTTCGGCGGCAAAACGCTGAACAGCATTGGCAATAATTCCGCGTTGCAGGCCCTTCCAGCCGCCATGCACTGCCGCCACTCGCCGGCCGTTTTTCGAGGCGAACAAAATGGGCAGGCAGTCGGCCGTGATCACCGCCATAGGCCGACGCTCGTGGGTAAACACGCCATCCGCCTCGACCGTATTCGCTACCAGCCCGGCCTGCCAATCAATCACTGAAGCGCTGTGGACCTGCTTGCAGATGAACACGTCATTCGGGCGCTGCGGATCAGCGATCGAACAAAAACCATGGTCGACGCCGCTGATCGCGTCGAGGTTATTTGCCTTGTGCATGGGGCTCTCTTCACTCAATAAGATTAGTCGCCAAGCGCTTCGCCTTCGCGTCGTGGGTCGGCACCGCCGCTGAGTGACACTTTGCCCTGGGCATCGCGCGTGCGAACGATGGCCTGGATGCCGCTGGTCATGTCGATCTCGCTCACTGCATGGCCCTTGTCGCGCAGTGCCTGTTTCAAGCCAGGGCTGAACAATCCGGCTTCCAGTTCGGTCGCGGCGTTGCGGCTGCCGAAATTCGGCAGGCTGATGGCGGCCTGTGGGTCGAGGTTCCAGTCGAGCATGGCCACCAGGGATTTGCTCACGTACTCGATGATCTGCGAACCGCCCGGTGAGCCGACGGTGGCCAGCAGTTCACCGCTGCTGCGGTCGAATACCAGGGTCGGCGCCATGGCCGAACGCGGGCGTTTTCCAGGCTGTACACGGTTTGCCACCGGCTGGCCGTTTTCTTCGGGGATAAACGAGAAATCGGTCATCTGGTTGTTGAGCAAAAAGCCCTGGACCATCACATGGGAGCCGAAGGCGGCCTCCACGGTGGTGGTCATCGACACGGCGCCACCCAGGTCATCCACCGCCACGACTTGCGAGGTCGAGATACGCAGCGGCGAACGATCCGGCGCGTATGCCACTTGAAGGCCGGCGGGCGTGCCCGGCTTGGCGATGCCCATGCTGCGTTCGCCGATCAGTGCGGCGCGTTGGGCCAGGTAGCCAGGTGCGACCAGGCCTGCCGTCGGCACGGGTGTGAAGTCTGCGTCGGCTACGTACAGACCTCGGTCGGCGAAAGCCAAACGGCCGGCCTCGGCAATCAGGTGCACGGCCTCTGGCGTGGGTTCAAGGCCCGCCGGCGAGTTGCTTTTGACCGGTGTCATCGGCGCGATGGCCAGGCGCGGGTCGCGGGCTTCCAGCGCCTGCAATGTGCCCAGGATTTGCGCCACAGCAATCCCGCCCGAGGAGGGCGGTGGCATGCCACAGACTTTCCATTGCTTGTAGTCGGTGCACAGCGGCGTACGTTCTTTGGCGGTATAACCACTGAGGTCAGCCTGGGCCAGGCTGCCTGCATTGCGATGGCCCTGGACCTTACGCGCGATTTCATCGGCAATTGGCCCGTGGTACAGCGCGTCCGGACCCTCCTTGGCAATGCGCTTGAACACAGCGGCCAGCGCCGGGTTTTTCAACAGCGTGCCGCTGGCTTTCGGCGTGCCATCGGCATTCAGGAAATACGCCGCCATGTCGGGGGATTGCGCGATATAGCGGTCGGCAGCGATCAGCGTATGCAGGCGCGGAGAAATCGCGAAGCCCTGTTCGGACAAGCGGATTGCTGGCTCAAACAGCTTGGCCCATGGCAGGTGACCAGTCTTTCTGTGCGCCATCTCCAGCGCACGCAATACCCCTGGCGTGCCGACCGAGCGCCCGCCGATCTGCGCGTCGGCAAAGGCCATCGGCGTGCCGTCGGTGTTCAGGAACAGTCGCTCGGTCGCCCCGGCCGGCGCGGTTTCGCGGCCGTCATACGCGTGTACGTGCTTTCCATCCCACAGCATGATGAACGCGCCGCCGCCGATGCCCGAGGACTGCGGTTCCACCAGCGTCAGCACCGCCTGCATTGCAATCGTGGCATCAATCGCCGAGCCGCCCTGACGCAACATCTCACGCCCGGCTTCTGCCGCCAGCGGGTTGGCGGCAGCGGCCATATGACGCTCGGCGTGGCGGGTGGTGAGGTCAGTGCGATAGCCCGAGCCCAACTCCGGAGCCGGGGGCTGTTCGTTGACGGGCGTGTGGCAGGCAGCGAGGGCAAGGGCTGCGGCAATCATTGACAGTTGACGGCGGGAAATCGAAAACACGCGCTGAACTCCGTTCATTGTGAGAATGATCTGATGTCCTTGGGGTAATGCTTTACTGAGCAGCGATGCTAACTGGTAAGCCGGCCTCAGCCCAGGCGCAATTTCAACGCCCGGGTGGCAAAAACACTTTTCTGCAGGCATAAAAAAACGGCCTACCTTTCGGTAAGCCGTTTTTAGTACTTGGTGGCTACACAGTCATTTGAACAGGAGTCCTAAGATTTTGTATTTATAATATTTTCTGAATACTAAATCATTAAGGCATACACATAGGCATACACACTGACGGACTTTCAACGGCTACTGCCCTGATATCTGTGCTTGGCATCGCGTCGTTCATCTCAACAAAACGATGTTCCAGACTGAATCGCGGCGGGTTTCGTATGTACCTCTTTGCCTTAAAATGAGGCCAATTAGGAGGTGCCATGAGCAACCCGCGTTACCCAGAAGAATTCAAAATCCAATTGGTCAATCGAGTAACCGAAAAGAAGCTGCCTGTCGCTGATGTGATGGCCCGCCTTGGCGTGTCGACGCATAGCCTCTATGCCTGGATAAAACGCTACAGCAAACCTTTAGAAGAACGATAGCAAGACGATCATTACCCCTCTGAACTGCGTCGTCTGCGAGCGGAATTCAAGCGCGTTATTGAATAGCGATACATATTAAAAAGGTCGCCGCGTACTTCGCCAAGGAGCACGGCTGAAGTACGCCTTTATGAAGCAGTGCGCAGGCGACTGTTCGATTTGACGGCTTTGCCTGGCGCTGAAAGTCCATCCCAGCGGTTATTACGCCTGGCTTTCTGAGCCGCAATCTGTACGCCCCCAAGACGACCGACGACTGCTGGGTTTGATCAAGCATTCCTGGCTGGAGAGCGGCGGCGTTTATGGCTATCGCAAAATCCATGACGATATGCGCGAGGTCGGTGAGGATTGTGATCGTCATCGTATGGCAAAGCTTATGCGTCTTGAAGGTCTGTATTCTCAGACAGGTTATCGACGCCGCCCAGGAAAGTACGGCGGTAATCGAGCGGTCGCCTCATCCAATCAGCTGACGCGCCAGTTAGTTGTCGTGGAACCCAACAAGGTTTGGATCACCGACACCACGTACTTACGTACGAATGAAGGCTGGTTGTATTTGGCGGTGGTGCTAGACCTGTTTTCTCGTCAGGTCGTTGGCTGGTCAACTAATTCGCAGATGACCAGTGATTTGCAACCCCCAGAATACGAATTTTACTGGTCGACGACGAGTTCGAGGCGCGCGAAACGCTTGCTGCCTGGCTAATGCAGCTTGGGCATGAGGTTGTCGCCGTCTACGATGCGACCGCCGCTCTAGAGGACTGAAGGACGATAAAACGCCATCGCATTGATGACCAGTGACGTTGGCTTGAGCGGTTACATAGATGGATGCGAACTGCCCACAAGTGCCGAATGCTGTATTACCAACTACCAGCGTTGCTCATTACTGGATATGCCGGCCTTGACCTGGAACACCGGATACCAAACGATACCGCGGTGCTCGTTAAGCCATTCGACATGCACATCTTGATACCATCAATTTCCAACTGCCTGAACGGGAATCCATAGTTAAATCTGTATCGCGAGCAAGCACCCAATCGGTGCATGTTAATGGGCTTGCCAGAGGCTTCATGGCCAACGTGAAAGTGCCATAGATCAGCTATTGCCGCGTTATTGGGCTTCAGCCTGACCTACCCAGTCTATGTTTCTCCGCGCAGTTGCAAAACTATGTGGGGCTTGTTATCGCTCTCAATCATAGCGCGAATGCGTAACTTGATTGTCTCAATGGAAAAGCCCGCTGTTGGCGGGCACATGTCAAACAAGTCTGAAGTGTCGCACTACAATTGATCAGTCGCCCGGCTTGTGCTTGTGTGGTGGCAAGGTCGGGTGTTTTTTCTCGCTAGGCGGATCTACATGCCGTCTGCGATCATCCTGACCGTCCTCGCGCTTAGGTTTGGGTCCCGGTTTGATGTCAGTAAACATGACGTACTCCTGTGATGAATGGATAAGCGGGTTAAAGGTAGCTATCGTTATACAATCAGCGAATTGGATGTTGCCGTCTCGAAAAAAGTTGCTCCACCTGGGAATATGCGTGGAAGTGCTTTTATGACGTGGTGACTGGCGTATCACCCACTGGGGCTGTCATAACGCTGCCGTTGGCTTTACGCCAACGGAAATGCTGGAAACAGGCAAGAAGTGAGGGCGTTGGTAATGGCAGCAGCTGGGCGCTAATTACACATCGGGCTGATCCAGGCCTCGCTGTATTGTTAAAGCGTTAATTGCCCACACACTTTGTTGATAGGGGGGCGTCGATAGACGCTTTACCAACGTAGCCACTCCAAACACGATGTAGCGATGGTTACTGAAAAAAAGGATTGATCCATAAAAAATACTGGCGGCAAGCGGCACCGTATGACGTTGCCACAAACTTGCCCAGGTACAGTTTTGAGTTCACCGCGGCTGATGAGGATACACGTCCCCGCGTGATCGATAACTCTCAAGCCATGGGTGTGCCGCGCCGGCATTTTTTTGTGTGGGACACCACCAACGATTCCCACAAGCCGGTGTACATAACCCTGACCAGGGACGGCGAAACGTTTGGACCAGCGGGTTGAATACACGCCGCGTGCCGTGAACGGCATGAAAAGGCAGGCCCTTATGTCAAATGCCAACCTTGGGACATGGGCGAGTCAAACCGCGGGATACCTGCTGGTAGTTACCACAGGCTTATTAATTCTTGGCGTCGCTCAGGAGCTAGTGATCGATACCTCCTTCTCGATGAATAAATGGGGCCTCAGGACGGTGTATACGCTTGCCAGCGAGCCAGCTAGGTATTGGGGCATGCGTGCTATCGCATAGCACGATTGCGCTGGTCCTAAGCGCCTCGGTGGCCGGTGTGTTCTGGCTGGTCAGGTTGAAATCCACGCTCACAGCGCCTGAGATAACCGCCATGCCTGAAACAGCACACATCAGACAGCAGCAAGAGATGAGCGAACTCATTCAAGAGACGGCCAACCTGCTGGATGAAGGCGCCGCAGACATGCCGTTAGCTTTTTTCGAAGCCTGCGAACATCTGCACCTGCGGGTCGCGCAGCTGATGCGTACGACTTTTCTGGCGGTGCAAAAAAAGCCAGCGGCCGGAGGATACACCAACCTACAAGGTGAAGTACTGACAGCCGTGTGAGGTTAAGCTTGGGGGGCACTCCGTGAGTATTGAATGCGGGCCAATCCCACCGCACTGGTACCTACCGTCACTGCCCAGGGAAGTGACCGTTGCCCGTATCACCCGTCATGCCCACAAGTGGCCCTAATCAAAAGGCTGGTTCAAATCAATGGATCCTACTCGGCCGCCTCGCATTTGAGGGTTGGAAAAATATCTACCCTTGATTTGGATCTTGAGGGCCACGCCGTTCCTCAATACCGTCGCGTCATACCCTGCCTGCCTATCCAACTCCAATTTGAGATTGAGAATGCGAGCGGCTTCATACTCTGCAACCTCACCTGTGACACCTAGCGGCTTGCCTGTGAGCTGATAATGACGCCGAGCAAAGGACTTTCGCGTCGCTCAGGATCGTGTAAACCTCATCGTTTACTTCTATGCTTTTTACCGGGATGGAGCCGGGCTTTCACCCTGCCCTGAAAGATGATTTGCGCGATCTAACCAAAATCGTGCCTTCTGAAAGTATCGATCAGCTTTCGTGACTCGGCCTGCTGCAAAGGCCTTGTTGCCATCTGCAAGCCAGTGGCTTGCCTTTATCTGCGCATCGAGTATACGGTCATCCAGCCGCACTTTAGGGGCTTTGGTAGGCATGGCTTTTTCAATCCACGATTCGACCCCAGCAGAACTGTGGTCTATAAATTAAAAATAGGTAACGTGCCACCATCGGCACACCTACTGAGAGGTTCCGCATGGCTAACAATGAAAAAACAAGTAAAGGTGTTGCGTCCAAGGCCAGCGAGCAACTGAAGGACAAGAAATCTACCGCTGATGAAAAATCAGTTGCAGGTTCGGCACTGACTCAAGCGCCGGATAAAAAGAAAAAGTAGATTGTACTTTAGGGCATATAGCCCTAACGCTTTCCTGCATTGCGTAACTCAGGCGAATGTTGTCAGGAGTCGGCTTATCACGAAGAAAATAAAGCTCGCGCGGTGTCTTGCAACGCTTGGGCTTGATAGTGCCGGCGAGCAGCACCTTTTGAAAACTGATCAGCCCTATGCACTCGGTTTTGAGGATCGAAAAACATTCCTCTCCTACGTACCTGGCCCCATGTTTTACGGCGGGGCTTAGGTGTACCTGGCGCGGTTTCAGATATCTGCTGCCCGGTACATCCGAGGCCAATAAGGCGACTCCACGCCCGCGCAGCGCACCATGCCAGATAGCGACAGAGGCTGGAACCGCTCACCGTCGAAGCGCCAGAACTGCTCGCTGCCACAGTCACCAAAGCCCCTAGCCCGGTTAAAACTCGACAGTTCTCCTGTGTCCGGATCGTAACCAACAGCGCCGTTTGGCTCATCGCCCAAGCCATGAGGAAAAACCTGCATTTCAAGAGGCTTGACCTGCTCAGGATGCTCACGCGGTGCTTGGTATAGCACATATGCGCAGTTGTAGGCTGCACACCAAGTCTGGATGATAACCAGCGCCTGTTCCTCGTTCAGAGCGTAAACGCTGGTCTCGACCTTGCTCATATCATCGACGTCTTGTTTCCAGGTATCAAGAGTCGCAGCGATCACCGCATCGCCGATACGCTTTTGTTCTGCTTCATCCGGCTGCCCAACAGGCTTGAACTCCGGCAGTACAGGTGCGGCCGGCGCCGACGGCACTTCACTGTCAGGCTTGGCACCTCGACGCATCAAAGCGCTCTGTGTGCCGACTCGCTCCTGCACTGCATCCATCAACAACAGTGCAGCACTGATTCCATCAAGCGAGGCTACCTGTTCGCCCTGTGTCGCAGCTACAGTCAGGCGATTGCCATTGCGTAACTCGTCGATCAGCGTCAATGCTACGGCGCCGGTGGCGTACCAATCCTCGCCTGATTCTGCATCGCCCTTCTGCAGTGCACTCCTTAACGGTTTGCCGTCCAGTTGGGGCTGGCCATTAACGTCCTGTTGGGTATAAAGAGCAACCCTTAGTTTGCCCTCAGGGCCGGCCTTGCGGGTAATGCGTACCGTCCACTGCGCAAGCTCCATGTCCTCAGACGCAGACACTGCTGTGCACTGACGTGTATTGTCACATCCCACCACCCAGTCCTTGATTTCACGATACAGCGGCACGTGCTCAGCTGCGTATGGCGAAGAGCTCACCCATGCGGCCGCCAGCCCTGCGGCAATTAATGCGGACTTCATACGAAGCCCATCTGACGCTGACGCAGCGCTGCCAGTTCCTGCTCAGCCCGGGCCACGTTCAAGTAGCTCTCCATCACGCCCAGGAGCTCGTCATCGCGCAGCGGTTTTCCGTTGACCCGATAGCCCACGGACATGATGCGTACCTTTGGCGTACCACGGCTGCGCGTGAACAGGGCCTTGGAGAACTCGAAGCTGACCTTGCGCTGGTGTGAGTTTTCGCCTGAGTCCGAGCCGAGTTCAAGTATCAGCGATTCCATCCAACGGCCGTTCTTGTAGCTCACACGCCCCACCTGCAGCAGGTCGATAGGCTGTTGGAGGTTGTGCACACGCAGACAACGGTGATCCAGCGTCATGAACACAAACGTTCCTGAGTGGCGGTTGGCCCAGGTAGCGGCAACCAGTATGGCAACCCCGACCAGGCAGAAGATCAAGGCGCCCACGCCGCCCTTGTCACCCGGACGATGCACCCCACCCATGTCACGCAGCACCGCCCAGGCCAGCAGTGCCATCACCAACGCGGCGATGGGCAACACGTATTTGACACGAGGTGAGGAGGTAAACTCGGTCTTATCCGGCACCGAGTCGATGAAGGCTTGCAAGTTACCGGTGGCGTCTTCGGCTTCGGTGCGTGTGGCCTGGTTGTATTCGTCGGTCAGCGACGCAGCAAGGTCGGCAGCGCTGCCAGGTTGGTAGGGTGGTTTATTCATGGGTCAAGTCTCCGTGCTGCTCATGCGGTGTGCGCCGTGTCGGCGAGTAATTGGTTGAACCACTGGCTGTCAGCCTCGCTGGCCGGACGGGACGCCTGACGTAGCAAGTCGTCGTCCAGTGCCACCTTAAGGTTGTGTACGCGCTGCAAGGTGGGCGGATGGGTGTCGAAGGGGTGCTCGACACGGTGTTCGAGGGTGTGGGGGCTGACCGGCAACGCGTGCTGCCCCATGTGGCTGTTGAGCGCCTGCACAATGTTGCGGGTCTGCGGGCTGGCGAGCAGCAGGTCGATCAGCTCGGACAAGGCACACACCCGCAGCAAGGCGCAGGCGAATGTTCGGGCACCGGCCACCCTGGCGCCCACTTCGTCGGCGGCCAGTTCCTGCCGGCGGCTCCAGTGATGGAAGGCGTGATCGAATCGCTCAAGAAAGTACAGCGACACCCAGATGCCAGGGCCGGCCAGCAGGGTGTCACTGTCGTTGTCTTCGAGCATGGTGTGGATACGTGAATGCACGCTATGGAACAGCGACGACAGTTGC
Organism: Pseudomonas sp.; assembly: GCF_049590575.1. Taxonomy (GTDB): domain Bacteria; phylum Pseudomonadota; class Gammaproteobacteria; order Pseudomonadales; family Pseudomonadaceae; genus Aquipseudomonas. Next base: position 3,469 of record NZ_JBAWDE010000357.1, on the reverse strand, counting down.
GAGCCCTTCTCCGTGTCGCCGGATGCGAAGTGCCCCAGCTCATGTCCCACCACAGCGCCTGCTTCGTCCTGGCTCATGGCCGAGGCGTAGGTGAGCGGGATATACAGCGTGCGCCCAAGCAGCGGCGCCTGCGCTGACTGCAGGAACACCTGGCTGCTGGTCACGAACCAGGAGCGATCAACGCCCACCACGATATGATCCGGCGAGGGTGCATTGGCCGTACGTGCAATGTCATCCACCCAACGCCACAGGCCCGGCGCATGCTCGCGTGACAATTCACGCCCCAGCAGCCCCAGCGCAGGTGCCTCCAGCGGTGCCAGCCGCTTGCGGATGCTGCGCAGCAACAGCACGCCACCTGCCAGCACCACCCACAGCGGCAGGGTGAACAGCAACGGCATGGCGCCGCCCCTGTCCCAGTTGCTGTAGGCCCAGACCATTTCGTAGAGCAGGCACAGGCTGATACCTGCCACTAGCAGCGCCACATCAAGGAAGATCAGTTGGGTGACCCGCTGCCAGGCCAGTGTCAGGTGCTGCAGCATGTAGTCTTGCGAACGAATAGAGCGCAGGGCGTCATACTTGAGCTTACCCAGCAGCGCCAGACCGGTCAGGGCGGCCGCCAGCGCACACAGCTCAGCCAGGTGCGCGAGTAACCCGCGTAACGTCAGCCAGCCGTGGTCCTGCACGATGCGGGCGATCTCCTGCTGCATGTGCGGCACGATGTACTCGGCCCCCACATACCCGCCGGTCAGGCTCTTGTGCACCGGCAAAAGATGCTCGGGGTCTTTTTCGGCGGCCACGATCCAGTCGCGCATTTGCTGCTCGTCGCTCAATGCCCAGTGCACGCGACCGTCTTGCAGCAGTGCGTAAAGCATCAGCCCCAACGGGACCAGAAACAGAAAGGCCAGCAGCCGCAACCTGCGTGATGAGGTAGACATGATCACTTCTGGTTCAGGTAGTCGGTGAGGAACGCTTGGGCATTGCCCTGTGACGATAGCCCTTCGCTGTAGCCCACGTTCAACTCCTGGCTTTCGTCAGGCAAGTACAGCTCGCCATAGCCATCTTGAAGGATCAGCGCCACGAACTTCTGGCCGTTGACCTCGGTGCTGTAGCGCGTGTCCTTGGCGGTCTTTTCCACTTTCATTTTCTGGATGCGCAGGTTCCAGTCATGGTCCACCCCTTCCACTTGCACCAGGGCCTCGTTGACAGGGCGGGCACCGATGCGCAGCGTCCATACCTTCATGCCTTGCTCACCTTGGTAAGCCATGACCTTGTCGGCCACTTCCGGGCGGGCGTCGTCGGCCAGGGTGAAAGCGGAAGTCAGCAGCAACGCGCCAACGGTGAGTGCGCGCGCGCAGGTGCTCAGGAACATGCCAGTGTCCTCGGTAATGAAATGAGTGCACCTGATAAGCCAGAGTCACCGAATCGTCAAGGTTGCTGACCGCCTCACACAAGTGAATGGCCGCCGGTCACAGGCACTGGTTAAAAAAGCACCACCAGCACTATACTGCGACCCCATTGTCGGATTGACGTCAAATAGCCGTTAGCCAGTATTGAAAGCCATGCAGAGTTGGACCCCTTACCGGGACACCGAAGTGTTCTTCGATGGCCCGCAGCCCTTGAGCCGGTCAAATATCCTCGACGCGTCCGCGCGGGAGATCATCGGCAGTGCCAGCGGGTACTACCAGGCGCGAACCGTGCGCCCATTGATGCAGTATTTCGACTGCGACCTTCGCTTTACCGAGCCGCTGCGCATCCACAAGGTGCTGCCCGAAAGTCTGTGCATTGTGCAGGTCCTCGAAGGAGGATGGAGCCATAGCATCGACCGCCGCACGCCTAATCGCTACACGCCGGAAGCCCCGGTCAGCTTGGGCCTGAGCGAGCCAATGGAAGCGGTGGATATCCTGCCGTCCGGTAGCCACGCACGGCTGGCGGGGCTGCGCATCGCCGGCTCGTTCATTCACGAACAGGCCGAGGAAGGCGACACCACGCTGTTGCCGCTGCTGCGCCTGCAACAGGACGGTGTACGTTTCACGCCACTGCCCCGCTGCATGGCGCTGCGCTCGCTGTTCGAGCGCCTGTACCAGACGCCCTACCACGGCGCACTGGGCAGGCTGCATCAGGAAAGCCTGACCCTGGCAGTACTGGTGGAGCTGGCAGCGCACCTGGGCGGCCAGCAAACCCGCCCCCAGGGCCAGACCCGTGCCCAGCGCGATCTGGCGCACGAAGCCCGGCAACTGCTCGAAGATAATCTCGCCCGGCCACCGGCCAGCCCTGAGCTGGCATGCATGCTGGGTGTGGGGGAGACCACGCTGCGCCGCGCCTTCAAGCAGGCGTTCGGCAGGTCGATGCTGCACTACCTGCGCGACTGTCGCATGGAAGTGGCTCGCCAACTGTTGTGCGAACGCAAATGGCAGGTGGCGCAGGTTGCGTACCGTGTCGGCTACGCAGACCCGGCCAACTTCACCCATGCCTACAAGGCGCGGTTCGGGTATCCGCCGGGTAAGGAGTGAGCGGCGTATTGAATCAACCTGGGCTAAGCCGACTTGTTTGAGCGCCTCTGCGGCCACCTGGGGCCCATCGTACAGCCAAACGACCTGTGCTGAAGCAGCCCGCCGTGCTCAAATTTCGTGAGTGCCATGGTCGTTTTTCGTGACTACTGGCTGCCTTTGAGAATGATGTGTGTGCTTGGTAAGCGTCCGGTGAAGTCAGGTTGATACAACCGGATTCGTGGCGCTTTTTCCCTGCTATCCGGGCTTGATCGGAGCGGCATGGGGTTCGGCGGCGCTAAACGTATCAAAGTGATTCGTGGTCGAAACCTGGCTTAATGGAATCAAGCCCCTCTAAATTGAATCCACGCTCCAGGTTTAACCGCACTAGCTGGCATCGGTCGTAGTCACCTACACCGGTAATGTGCGCTTTAGGAGGGCAAAGTTTCTCCACCAGCTCAGCACCCAGATCCATACGCCCAGTCCGGATGAAATGTGCAGCGGCAATTAAAACTCCGACTTGGTTTTAGCTGTTCTTCAATCCCATTCTATTCATCATCCGTATGCGTCCGGGCAAGTCACCCACAAGACTCCGCAAAACTAAGACATGGTATTCACTTAGTGGCCACCAGCCAATCAGATGAGGAATTGTTGAGTGCCGTTTGAGTTATTGGATCAATCCGAAGCCGGTGAGGGCTATTGCTTCGGCTTGCTCTTACTGAGAACGAACCACACTGCTAAACAGATAAGCCCGCCGCCGTATAAATGCGCGACCGAAAAACGCTCACCAAGGAACAATGGATAAGCTGGCATATTTTGAGAATGTGCCGCTGAAAGCCGACGCAATTTTTGCAGGGGAACTCCCTGAAGAGCGGTTTAGAACCCTATTGAGCTGACCGTCGGGTCGTTGTTCGCCGCAATCCGACTTCTGGGCACTTTGCGTGAGACCAGCGTGATAGTTCAGCCTACAGATGATTCTGCAT
>NZ_JBAWDE010000356.1:0-7868 GCF_049590575.1 Pseudomonas sp. | reverse complement strand
GGCAAGCCCCCCCCCACAGGGGAATACATTGCAAATGTGGGAGGGGGCTTGCCCCCGATGAGGCCAGTAGCCCTAACGAAAAGACCTTACTGCCCCGCCACCTTCTCCGACTTGCCGTCATAGCGCTTGCGCCACTCGGTCAGGATGCTGTCGCGGTTTTTCGAGGCCCAGGCAAAGTCATTCTTGATCAGGCGTTGCTCGTAGTCGGCCGGTAATTCGGTCTGCGGCTTGGCAATGCCGGGTTGGGCGAGGACGGCGAAGTTGTCCTTGTACAGGTCCATCGCCGCGGTGCTGGCGGAGAAGTCGGCAAGCTTTTTGGCGGCGTCGGCGTGGGCGGTGCCCTTGATCACGGCAGTCGCTTCGATGTCCCAGCCCAGGCCTTCTTTGGGCAGGATGATGTCCAGCGGCGCGCCCTGGCGCTTGAGCTGCACGGCCGGGTACTCGAAGGAAATGCCGATCGGGAATTCACCCGAAGCCGCCAGCTTGCACGGCTTGGAGCCCGAATGGACGTACTGGCCGATGTTCTGGTGCAGATCATCCATGTACTGCCAGCCCTGCTTCTCGCCGAAGGTCTGCAGCCACGCGCTGACATCCAGGAAACCGGTGCCGGACGACGCCGGGTTGGGCATCACGATCTTGCCTTTGTACTCAGGCTTGGTCAGGTCCTGCCAGCTCACCGGCTTGGTCAGGCCCTGCTTCTCGGCTTCGACGGTGTTGAAGCAGATGGTCGCGGCCCACACGTCCATGCCGACCCAGGCGGGCGGGTTGGCGGCGTCGCGGTAGTGCTTGCCGATCTTGTCCAGGTCCTTCGGCGCGTAGTTCTCCAGCATGCCCTGCTGGTCGAGGATCGCCAGGCTCGAGGCGGCCAGGCCCCACACCACGTCGGCTTGCGGGCGGTCTTTCTCGGCCAGCAGCTTGGCGGTGATGATGCCGGTGGAGTCGCGTACCCATTTGATTTCGACGTCCGGGTTGGCCTGCTCAAAGGCCTTCTTGTAGCTTTTCAACTGCTCGGCTTCGAGGGCCGTGTACACGGTCAGCTCGGTCTTGGCGAAGGCATTCAGGCTGAATGCAGTGAGTACCGCAGCGACCAGCGCCAGGGGCTTGAACATGGAGCACCTCCTTCCGGGATGTTTTATTCGCCGGGCGCGGTCTGGCGCCAGGCTTGGGAGCGGCGCAATGCGCCACGTGAGGCCCACGCCAGCAACAGCGAAACGCCGCCTGAGGTGAACAGGATCAGGGTCGACATGGCGGCCGCGCCGCCGACGTTGCCGGCGTCGTCCATGTTCAACACGGCGACGGCGGCGAGGATGGTGTCGGGGCTGTAAAGAAAGATCGCGGCCGACACGGTGGTCATCGCCGACACAAACAGGTAGCGCACAATGTCCAGCAGCGCCGGCAGGCAGATCGGCACGGTCACGCGCAGATAGTGGCGGTACAGCGGCGCCTTGAGGGACAACGCGGCCGCTTCGAACTCGGCGTCCAGCTGGCGCAGCGCAGTGGTGGCGGTCATCTGCGCAGTGGTCAAATAGTGAGCAATAGTGCACACCACCAGCAGGCTCATGGTTCCGTAGAACACATGCAGCGGGTTGCCGTTGAGGTTGAAAAAGAACACATAGCCCAGGCCCAGCACCAGGCCCGGCACCGCCATCGGCACAAAACTGAGCATGCGCAGCGCCAGGTTCAGGCCTTTCTGGCCCTGGGTCTTTTCCATCAGGTAGGCACCGGTGAAGATCAACAGGCTGCCGATCAGCGCGGTGCACAGAGCCATGGTCAGGCTGTTGCGATAGGCAAGCCAGCCACCGCCGGCCGTGTCTTCGAACTGGTAATGGCTAAGCGACAACGACAGGTTGTACGGCCAGAACTTCACCAGCGACGAGTACACCGCCATGCCGAATACCAGCAGCAGTACGGCGCAGATCAGCAGCACGATGGCCAGGTAGCAGCCATCCCTCAACCGCGAGGGCGCGGGCTGGAAGACTTGGGCGCGGCCGCTCATGGCGTCGCCGTGACGGCGACGCAACCAGGCATCCACGCCGAAACTGAACAGCGCCGGCAGCAGCAACACCATGCCGATCAACGCGCCGCGACCGAACTGTTGCTGGCCGACCACCGCCTTGTAGGCTTCCAGCGCCAGCACCTGGTAATCGCCGCCGACCACCACGGGCACGCCGAAGTCGGTGATGGTCAGGGTGAACACCAGGCAAAACGCGGCGAACACGGCCTGGCGCGTGGCCGGCCACGTGATGCTGCGAAATGCCCGGGCCGGGCTGGCGCCCATGCTCGACGCGGCATCGAACAGCCGCGCATCCGCCAGGGAAAGCGCCGACAAAAGAATCATCAAGGCGTGTGGGAAGGTGTAGATCACCTCACCGAGCACAATGCCCCAGAAGCCGTAGATGTTGTCCGAGAGCAACCCGCGCAGCATGCCCTGGTTGCCGAACAGGTAGACCAGCGCAATGCCCGGCAGCATCGACGGGGCCATCAAGGGCAGCAGCGACAGACCGCGCCAGATCGCCTTGCCGGGAATCAACGTGCGTTGCAGGGCGTAGGCAAACAGGTAGGCCAGTGGTACGACGATGGCGGCCACGCTGAGGGAAACTTTCAGGCTGTTGCCCAGCAGCCAGTGGAAGTTGGCGCTGCTGACCAGCTCCCGTGCCGCAACCAGGCCGCCACCCTGCCCGGCTTCACTGCTGAAGCCGCGCCAGAAGATCGCCAGCAATGGCATCAGCACGGCGAGGCCCAGCAGCAACAGCCAAACCAGCTTGCCGCCGAGCACAAAAATGCGGTCGCCGGTTTCGACGCGGGACACCCGGCGCGCTATCGGCAGCGTCATTTCAGCCGCCATCTCAGGCAAACACCTGCAGGCTGCGTGGCGGCAAAGCCACCCAGATATCCTGGGCACCCAGGCGCGGCATGGCCTCCGGGGCGAGTTCGGCGAGCAGTGGATGGCCGGGCAGTTGCTCCAGTTCAAAGCTCATGCGGCAGCGGTTGCCGAGAAAGGTGATCTCGCGCACCTTCGCGGGGAACAGGTTTTCTTCATGCACCGGCGGGTTGACGCTGATCGCTTCCGGGCGGCAGAACAGGCGCCCGGTCCTGGCTACACCGGCATCGTCGGCCAGGCGCATATTCATCCCGCCGACCTGGGCATGGCTGGCACTGTTGCGGCTGAACGGCAGCCAGTTGCCCTGGCCGACAAATTCCGCCACAAACGGCGTGGCCGGGCGGTCGTAAATCGCCTGAGGCGTGGCGTATTGCTCGACCTTGCCGTTGTTCATCACGGCGATGCGGTCGGCCATCAACATGGCTTCGTCCTGGTTGTGGGTCACCATCAGCGTGGTAAGGCCCAGGCGCCGTTGCAGTTGGCGCAGCTCGGTGCACAGGTGCTCACGCACACGGGCGTCGAGGGCTGACATTGGTTCGTCGAGCAGCAGCAACGAAGGCGCCGGTGCCAGCGCGCGGGCCAGGGCGACGCGCTGCTGCTGGCCGCCGGAAAGCTGGCCGGGGTACTTTTTTTCGCTGCCGAGCAGGCCTACCAACTCCAGCATCTGCCCGACGCGCTGGCGCACTTCATCGCGACCACTGCCGGTGAGGCCGTAGCCGATATTCGCTTCGACGGTAAGGTTGGGAAACAACGCGTAGGACTGGAACAGAATGCCGTAGTCCCGCGCCTGGGGTGGCAGCAGGGAAACGTCGCGGTTGCCCAGGTAAAGTTCGCCGCTGTCCTGGCGTTCCAGGCCGGCTATGCAGCGCAGCAAGGTGGTCTTGCCGCAACCGGACGGGCCGAGCAGGCACACCAGCTCGCCGGCGGCGACGTCCAGGGACACGTTGTCCAGCGCGGTAAAGGCGCCGAAGCGTTTCTGGATACCGCGCATCTTCATGGCTGCGCCGGGGTTGGTCAGGGCTGTGTTCATGCGAGGCACCTCATCAAACTGATGAAAGCCATGCTAGGCAGCCAATACGTCCCGCTCGTGGCAGAAAGGCAAAACGTGGCGATAGTGGTATTGGTGGATTTGGGTAGCGATCCGAGCGGTGGGTTGCCTGGTGTACCGCTATCGGGGGCAAGCCCCCTCCCACATTTTGACCGCATCCTCCTGTTGGAACTCGGCTAACTGTGGGAAGGGGCTTGCCCCCGATTGGCCCTCACAGCCACCCCAAAACCTCAGAGCGGCGACATTTCCTGCGCCAACCCCAGAAACGCCGCCGGCAGACGCGCGCTTTTTCTTTCCTTGAGGCAGTACAGATACTCGGGAATCTGCGGCGCATTCTCGAGGGTCAGCACGCGCAGTTGCGGGCCATGGGGCACTTCCTGGCGGGCGATGATGCTGATGCCGATATTGCGCAGCACCGCTTCACGGATCGACTCGCGGCTGCCAATCTCCAACAGCGACCCACCACTCACGCCGGCGCCTTGCAACATCGCTTCGGTCAGCCGCCGCGTGGTCGAGCCCGCTTCGCGCATCAGCAAGGTGTGCCCGGCCAGCGCACTGAGCGGCACATGCTCGAGTGCGGCCAGGGGGTGGTTGCGGTGCACCGCCAGCACCAGGGGGTCGGTGCCGAGCACGCGGCGGATCAGGCGCGGGTCTTCCAGCAGTTGCGAGGAGGCGGCGACGTCGACGCGGTAATCGTCCAGGGCTTCGAGCACCTGTTGGGAGTTGCCGATTTCCACCGACACTTCCACCTGGGGCAGGCGTTCGCGGAAGGCTTTGACCAGATCAAGGATGTAATACGGTGCCGTGGCGGCAATCCGCAGCGCGCCCTGGACCTGGCCGCTGTTACGCAGGAAAAACTCGATATCGGCTTCCTGCTGCAACAGCGTCTTGACCATCGGCAGCAAGCGCGCGCCGTCGTCGCTGACGGTGAGGCGGCGGCCGCCGCGGTAGAACAGTTCAACCCCGTACTGGCTTTCCAGGTTGCGAACCTGGGTGGTGACCGTGGGCTGGCTAAGGCCGAGTTTTTTCGCCGCCTGGGTGATGCTGCCCAGTCGCGCGACCATATAAAAAGCCTTCAACTCGGCACTCAGCACACCACCCTCTCATCATTATTTGCGCAACAGGCGCAGGCCATTGAACACCACCAGCAGGGCCACGCCCATGTCGGCGAACACCGCCATCCACATGGTGGCCATGCCCAGGAAGGTAACGACCAGGAAGATCGCCTTGATCACCAGGGCCAACGTGATGTTCTGCTTGAGGATACTCGACGTTTGCCGCGAGAGCCGAATGAAAGCCGGGATCTTGCGCAAATCGTCATCCATCAACGCCACATCGGCGGTCTCGATGGCGGTGTCGGTGCCCGCTGCGGCCATGGCAAAGCCAATCTCGGCGCGGGCCAGGGCCGGCGCGTCGTTGATGCCGTCGCCGACCATGCCCACGCGGTGGCCCTGGCCGTAGAGGGTTTCGATGGCTTGCAGTTTGTCGGTGGGCAGCAGGTCGCCCTGGGCCTGGTCGATACCGACCTGGGCGGCAATCGCCTTGGCTGTGTGGGTGTTGTCGCCCGTAAGCATCAGGGTCTTGATGCCCAAGTCGTGCAGTTGCTGGATGGCTTCGCGGCTGCTGTCCTTGACCGTATCGGCCACGGCGAACAGGGCTAGCGGGCCGGACTTGTCGAGCAGCAACACCACGGACTTGCCTTGTTTTTCCAGGGCGAACAGTTTTTCTTCCAGCTCCGGCGAGCACAGCCCCAGGTCTTCAACCAGGCGATGGTTGCCCAAGTGGTAGGTCTGGCCATTGATATCGCCACGCACCCCACGACCGGCCAGCGCCTCGAAGTTATCCACAACGTGAGCCGGCAGGTTTTTATCCACAGCCGCATTGGCAATTGCCAGCGACACCGGGTGGTCGGAACGCCCGGCCAGGCTGGCGGCCAGGGCCGGCGCGCTGTCTTCGACATTCGGGAACAGCGCCAGGTAATCGGTTTGCACCGGTTTGCCGTGGGTGATGGTGCCGGTCTTGTCGAGGGCCAGGTAGTCGAGCTTGTAACCGCCCTCCAGATAGACGCCGCCCTTGATCAGGATGCCTTTGCGCGCCGCCGCAGCCAAACCGCTGACGATGGTCACCGGGGTGGAAATCACCAGGGCGCAAGGGCAGGCAACCACCAGCAGCACCAGGGCGCGGTAGATCCAGTCGAACCAGGCACCGGCCATGAACAGCGGCGGAATAATCGCCACGCCCAACGCAAACAGGAAGACGACCGGCGTGTAGATTTTCGAGAAACTGTCGACGAAACGCTGGGTCGGCGCGCGGGCGCCCTGGGCCTGTTCCACGGCGTGGATGATCCGCGCCAGGGTCGAATTATTCGCCGCCGCCGTGACCTTGTACTCCAGGGAACCCGCCTGGTTGATGGTGCCGGCGAAGACTTTATCGCCCACCGCCTTTTCAATCGGCAGGCTCTCGCCGGTGATCGGCGCCTGGTCGATGGTGGATTGACCGGCAGTCACTTCACCGTCCAGGCCAATGCGCTCGCCAGGTTTAACGCGGACGATCGCGCCCAGTTCGATACTTTTGACGTCTGTTTCCACCCACGCACCGTCAGCTTGCTGCACCGTGGCTTGCTCGGGGGCCATCTGCATCAAACCGCTGATGGCATTGCGCGCACGGTCGAGGGATTTGGCTTCGATCAGCTCGGCGACGGTGAACAAGAACATCACCATCGCCGCTTCTGGCCACTGACCAATCAGGACCGCGCCGGTGACCGCGATGCTCATCAGCGCGTTGATGTTCAGGTTGAGGTTTTTCAGGGCGATCCAGCCCTTTTTGTAAGTAGTGAGGCCGCCGCTGAGGATCGAAATCAGCGCTACGACGGCAATCACCCAGGTCGGTGCGGCATTGGTGAAGTGCAGCACTTCAGCGCCCAGCGCACCCACGCCGGACAACGCCAGCGGCCACCAGTGCTTCTTGGCGGGCGGTTCGGCGGCGGGGGTGCCTTCGACGATGGGGTCAGCCTGCATGCCCAGGGATTTGATCGCATCGACGATTGGCGCGGTGCTCGGCAGGTCATGGGTGACGCCGAGGATGCGGTTGATCAGGTTGAATTCCAGTTGCTGCACGCCGGCGAGCTTGCCCAGTTTGTTCTGGATCAGCGTCTGCTCGGTGGGGCAGTCCATGGCTTCGATGCGGAAGGTGCTCAGGCGTGAGCCAGCGGTGGGCGCTTCGCTCAGCGTCACCAGCGCGGGAGCTGGGCTGGCAGAGCAACATCCGCCGCCATGGTTATGCGCAGGCGTGAGTTTCTTGGGTTCATGACCATGGTCGTGATCGTGGTCGTGCTTATGCGGGGTGTGGATGGAATCGCTCATTCTGTCGCGTCCGTAGAGGTGCCTGTTGCCAAGTAAAGACCCTGTAGCCACTATAGGGTCAAGCACCCTTTTGGAGATTGCTGCGATGAAGATCGGCGAATTGGCCAAACTCACCGACTGCCCGGTGGAAACTATCCGTTATTACGAGAAAGAAGGCCTGCTGCCGCCCCCGGCGCGCACCGACGCCAACTACCGCGTGTACACCCAAGCGCACAGCGAACGGCTGATCTTCATCCGCAACTGCCGCAGCCTCGACATGACCCTGGAAGAAATCCGTAGCCTGCTGGGCCTGCGCGACAGCCCTCAGGACCAGTGCGAGAACGTGAATGCGTTGATCGACGAGCATATCCACCATGTGAAAGCGCGGATCGATGGGCTGTTGGCGTTGCAGGAACAATTGCTGGACCTGCGCCAACGCTGCGGTGGCGGGCCGGAATGCGGGATTTTGCAGCGGTTGGAGGTCAGCGGCAGTGTGACCAACGATGCCGAGCCTTCACACGTGGGCAGAAGCCACGGGCACTGAATCAGCCTGGCAACCCAATCCAAATGTGGGAGCGGGCTTGCTCGCGAATGCGGT
>NZ_JBAWDE010000355.1:0-8231 GCF_049590575.1 Pseudomonas sp. | reverse complement strand
AATGCAGGGTGTCAGTCAATACACGTCTGACTGATCAACCGCATTCGCGAGCAAGCCCGCTCCCACAGGGGAAATGCGGCAGGTCACATATGTAAAGCGTGGCCCAGTGCCCGCAGTGCAGCTTCCTGCACGGCTTCGCCGAGGGTCGGATGGGCGTGGATGGTGCCGGCCACGTCTTCCAGGCGCGCGCCCATTTCCAGGCTCAGGCCGAAGGCGGTGGACAGTTCGGACACCCCCGCGCCTACGGCTTGCCAGCCGACGATCAGGTGGTTGTCACGCCGCGCCACCACCCGCACAAAGCCGGTTTTCGACTCCAGGGTCATCGCCCGGCCATTGGCCGCAAACGGGAAGCTCGACACGATGCAGTCCAGGCCCGCGGCCTTGGCCTCGTCCGGGGTTTTGCCGACGACCACCAGTTCTGGGTCGGTAAAGCATACCGCCGGGATCGCCGCCGGATTGAATTCGCGGGTTTTACCGCTGATCAGTTCGGCGACCATTTCACCCTGGGCCATGGCGCGGTGCGCCAACATCGGTTCACCGCTCAGGTCACCGATGGCCCACACATTGCGCATGCTGGTCTGGCAGCGGCTGTCGATCTTGACCGCTGCGCCGTTCATTTCCAGATTCAGCGCCTCGAGGTTCCAGCCCTGGGTGTTGGGTTTGCGACCAACGGCGACCAGCACCTGGTCAGTGTCCAGCGACAGGGTGTCGCCATTCGGGTCGCGGACTTGCAATTTATTGTCCGCAAACCCGCTGACGCTGTGCTGGAGGTACAGCTTCACGCCCAGTTGCTTGAGCGATTCGCCTACCGGTTGCGTCAGCTCGGCGTCGTAGGCCGGCAGGATGCGCTCCTGCGCCTCGACCACACTGACCTCGGCGCCAAGCTTGCGGTAGGCAATGCCCAGTTCCAAACCGATGTAACCGCCGCCCACTACGATCAGCCGCTTGGGCACACGGGTGGGCGCCAGGGCTTCGGTGGACGAGATGATCGGCCCGCCAATCGGCAGCATCGGCAGGTTGACGCTGGTCGAGCCGGTGGCCAGCAGCAGGTGCTCGCACCTGATGCGCTGGTCGCCGACGTCAACCGTCTTGCCGTCGACCACCTTGGCCCAGCCATGGACCACCTGCACTTTGTGCTTCTTCAGCAATGCCGCGACGCCGGTGGTCAGGCGGTCGACGATGGCGTCTTTCCACTCCACGCTTTTACGGATGTCCAGGGTCGGCACATCCACCTCGATGCCCAGTTGCGAGCCCTGGCTGTGGTGGACGGTTTGCTGGAACTGCTCGGCCACGTGAATCAGGGCCTTGGACGGAATGCAGCCGATATTCAGGCAAGTGCCGCCCAGCGATTGGCCTTCCACCAGAATGGTCGGGATGCCCAGTTGGCCGGCGCGAATCGCGGCCACATAACCGCCAGGGCCGCCGCCGATAATCAGCAGCGTGGTGTTCAATGTCTGAGACATGCCTTACTCCAAAAACAGGCTGGCGGGTTGTTCGAGCAGGCCGCGAATGGCCTGGATGAATTGCGCCGCGTCCATGCCATCGACCACACGGTGATCGAACGAACTGGAGAGGTTCATCATCTTGCGGATCACGATCTGGCCTTTGATCACCATAGGGCGCTCGACGATGCGGTTGACGCCGACGATGGCGACTTCCGGCAGGTTCAGCACCGGGGTGCTGACGATGCCGCCCAACGCGCCGAGGCTGGTCAGGGTGATGGTCGAGCCCGACAGCTCATCGCGGCTGGCCTTGCCATTGCGCGCGGCGCTGGCCAACCGCGCGATTTCCTCGGCATTGCCCCACAGGCTGCGAGCCTCGGCATGCCGCACCACCGGCACCATCAGGCCGACGTCGCTCTGGGTGGCGACGCCCACGTGTACCGCGCCCAGGCGGGTGATGACCTGGTTTTCGTCGTCATACCGCGCGTTGATCTGCGGGAAGTCGCGCAGCGCCACAACCATGGCGCGCAGGATAAATGGCAGCAGGGTCAGTTTGCCGCGTGTGGCGCCGTGCTTCTCGTTGAGGTGCACGCGCAGCTCATCGAGGGCGGTAACGTCGATTTCTTCCACATAGCTGAAATGCGCGGCGCGCCGGGTAGCGTCCTGCATGCGCTGGGCGATCTTGCGGCGCATGCCGATCACCGGGATCTGTTCTTCATCGTTACGTTCGGCGTAGGGGTTGGCTGCGGTTTTATGTTGCGCCGGACCCTGGAGCAAGAACGCCTCCAGATCTTCGTGCAGAATCCGGCCCGCCGGGCCGGAGCCCTGGACCAGGCGCAGCTGGATGCCAGCATCCAACGCATGTTTGCGTACTGCCGGGGAGGCCAGCGGGCGTTCATCGGCCTCACGGGCCACGGGGGCTTGGGCCGCCACGGTTGGTGCGGGCTTGCTCGGCTCCTTCGCTGGCGCCGGTTTAGCTTCAGCCACCGGCGCGGATGCCGCAGCAGCCTTCACCGGCTCGGCAGCCGCCGGCGCGTCCTTGGCATTGCCCGCGCCTTCCACCTCGATGCTGATCAGAATACTGCCCACGGCCATCACTTCACCCGGCTCGCCGCCGAGGGAAATCACCTTGCCGTGCACTGGCGAGGGAATGTCCACCATCGCCTTGTCGGTCATCACATCCGCCAGCACCTGGTCTTCGACGACCACGTCGCCGACCTTCACGTGCCAGACCGACAGTTCAACTTCTGCGATGCCTTCGCCAATGTCCGGCATCTTGATAACGTGCGTGCCCATTCAGACCTCCATGACCCGTTTCAACGCCGCGCCCACGCGGGTCGGCCCTGGGAAATACGCCCACTCCTGCGCGTGCGGGTAGGGGGTGTCCCAACCGGTAACGCGTTCGATCGGCGCTTCCAGGTGATGGAAACAATGCTCCTGCACCAGCGACACCAGCTCGGCACCAAAGCCGCAGGTGCGGGTGGCTTCATGCACCACCACGCAACGGCCGGTCTTCTTCACCGACTTGACGATGGTTTCCAGGTCCAGCGGCCACAGGCTGCGCAGGTCGATGACCTCGGCGTCGATGCCGGTTTCTTCGGCGGCGACTTGCGACACATACACGGTGGTGCCGTAGGTCAGCACGGTCACGGCCGAACCCGGACGCACGATGGCGGCCACGTCCAGCGGCACGGTGTAGTAACCGTCCGGCACCTGGGCTTGCGGGTGTTTCGACCAGGGTGTTACCGGGCGGTCGTGGTGGCCATCGAACGGGCCGTTGTACAGGCGCTTGGGCTCGAGGAAGATCACCGGGTCGTCGTTTTCGATGGAGGCGATCAGCAGGCCCTTGGCGTCATAGGGGTTGGACGGCATCACCGTGCGCAGGCCGCAGACCTGGGTGAACACCGCTTCGATGCTCTGGCTGTGGGTCTGGCCGCCGTAGATGCCGCCGCCGCAGGGCATGCGCATGGTCAGCGGCGCGGTGAACTGGCCAGCCGAGCGATAACGCAGGCGCGCGGCTTCGGAGATGATCTGGTCGGTTGCCGGGTAGACGTAGTCGGCGAACTGGATTTCCGCCACCGGGCGCAGGCCGTAGGCGCCCATGCCCACCGCCACGCCGACAATCCCGCTTTCCGAGATCGGTGCGTCAAACACCCGCGAGCTGCCGTACTTGGTCTGCAAGCCTTCGGTGCAGCGAAACACGCCGCCGAAGTAGCCGACGTCCTGGCCGAACACCACCACGTTGTCGTCACGCTCAAGCATCACATCCATGGCCGAGCGCAGGGCCTGAATCATGGTCATGGTGGTGGTGGTCATGGCGGTTTCCACTTCGATGCTGTTGTTGTGATCGTTCATGGTCAGATCCCCAACGCTTGACGCTGGCGCTTCAAGTGCTCCGGCATCTCTTTATAGACGTCTTCGAACATGGTCGCGGCGCTTGGAATCTGGCCGCCGGCAAGGGTGCCGTATTGTTCGGCTTGTTTTTGCGCGGCAATCACTTCGGCTTCAAGTTCGGCGCTGACCGCCGCGTGTTCCTCGTCGGACCATTGGCCAATCTTGATCAGGTGCTGCTTGAGGCGGGCAATCGGGTCGCCCAGCGGGAAGTGGCTCCAGTCGTCGGCGGGGCGGTACTTGGACGGGTCGTCCGAGGTGGAGTGCGGGCCGGCGCGGTAGGTGACCCATTCGATCAGGGTCGGGCCGAGGTTGCGCCGCGCACGCTCGGCGGCCCAGGCGGAGGCGGCGTACACCGCGATAAAGTCGTTGCCGTCCACGCGCAGGGAGGCGATGCCGCAACCCACGCCGCGTCCGGCGAAGGTGGTGGCTTCACCACCGGCGATGGCCTGGAAGGTCGAGATGGCCCACTGGTTGTTGACCACGTTGAGGATCACCGGCGCGCGGTACACGTGGGCAAAGGTGAGGGCGGTGTGGAAGTCCGATTCGGCGGTGGCGCCGTCGCCGATCCAGGCCGAGGCGATCTTGGTATCGCCCTTGATCGCCGAGGCCATGCCCCAGCCCACACCCTGTACGAATTGGGTGGCGAGGTTGCCGGAAATGGTGAAGAAACCGGCGTCCTTGACCGAATACATGATCGGTAGCTGACGGCCCTTGAGCGGGTCGCGCTCGTTGGACAGCAACTGGCAGATCAGGTCCACCAGCGGCACTTCGCGGGCCATCAGGATGCTTTGCTGGCGGTAGGTGGGGAAGCACATGTCGTCGATGTTCAAGGCCAGGGCCTGGGCGCTGCCGATGGCTTCTTCGCCAAGGCTTTGCATGTAGAACGACATTTTTTTCTGACGCTGGGCGACCACCATGCGGTTGTCGAAGATTCGCGTCTTGAGCATGGCACGCATGCCTTTGCGCAGAATCTCCACGGGGATGCCTTCGGCCCACGGCCCCAGGGCCTGGCCCTGATCGTCAAGCACGCGGATCAGGCCCTTGGCCAGGTCGGCGGTGTCGGCGGGTTCTACGTCGATGGCGGGTTTGCGCACCAGGCCCGCGTCGGTCAGGCGCAGGTAGGTAAAGTCGGTCTTGCAGCCCGGGCGGCCCGAGGGTTCGGGAACGTGCAGGCGCAGCGGTGCATACGGCTGATTCATGGCTTTCTACGCTCTATCTTGTGAATTTCTTGTAGTGGGCGCGCTAGCTGGCAGTCAGTCTTCGGGTAGAAGAAATCCTGTCCTACAAACATCATAGGCGTGGCGTAGAAGAATATTTATCTGTGTTTCATTGCGCTTGGGGGTATTTGCGGATAAAAAACCTGCATAAACATAATAAACAGGTGATTTTGTCTCATGCGCAAACTGGACCGTACCGATATCGGCATTCTCAACGCCCTGCAGGAGAATGCGCGGATCACCAACGCCGACCTGGCCCGCTCGGTCAACCTCTCGCCCACGCCGTGTTTCAACCGGGTCAAGGCGATGGAGGAACTGGGGCTGATCCGTGAGCAGGTCACGCTGCTCGACGCCGACCTGCTGGGGTTGCACGTGAATGTGTTTATCCACGTGAGCCTGGAAAAACAGAATGAATTGGCGCTGCAACAGTTCGAAGGGGCGATTTCCGACCGGCCCGAGGTGATGGAGTGTTACCTGATGGCCGGCGACCCGGACTACCTGATCCGGGTGCTGGTGCCGACCATCCAGTCGTTGGAGCGCTTCATGATGGACTTTCTGACCAAAGTGCCGGGCGTGGCCAACATCCGCTCAAGCTTTGCGCTCAAGCAAGTGCGCTACAAAACTGCGTTGCCGTTGCCGGCGAATGGCATCAGCCTGGGTTCCTGAACACCCCCTCCCACATTTATTAACTGTATTTCACAGTTGGTTGAGAGGGATCTTCAGGTACACAACCCCATTCTCCTCAGCCGGCGGCATATTCCCCGCGCGCACATTCACCTGGATCGCCGGCAGCAACAGCGTCGGCATCCCCAGCCCGGCATCCCGCGTGGTGCGCATTTGTACAAACGCCGCTTCATCCACGCCGTCATGCACATGGATATTTCCCGCGCGCTGCTCGGCCACGGTGGTCAGGCATTTGGCTTCACGACCCTCAGGCGGGTAATCGTGGCACACGTACAACTGGGTTTGCGGCGGAAACGCCAGCAGCTTGCGCATCGATGCATACAACTGCCGCGCATCGCCGCCAGGGAAGTCGCAGCGCGCGGTGCCCACATCGGGCATGAACAGCGTGTCGCCCACCAGGATCAACCGGTCGTCGATCAAGTAGGCCATGTCGGCCGGGGTGTGGCCGGGTACATGCAGGGCTTGGGCCTTGATGGTGCCGATATGAAAGATTTCATCCGGCGCAAACAGGTGGTCGAACTGCGAGCCGTCGGCGCGAAACTCCGGTTCCAGGTTGAACAGGTTCTTGAACACCCCCTGCACCTGGCTGATCGACTGGCCAATGGCGATCTTGCCGCCCAGGGTCCGGCGCAGGTACGGCGCGGCGGACAGGTGGTCGGCGTGGGCGTGGGTCTCCAGCAGCCACTGCACCTGCAGGCGATGTTCGCGCACGTAGGCGATGACTTTATCGGCCTGGCGCGTGTCGGTCCGCCCCGAGGCCGGGTCGTAGTTGAGTACGGAGTCGACGATGGCGCAGGGGCCATCATCTGTCTCATGTAGGACGTAGGTGTAGGTCGACGATGCCTCGTCCAGAAAGGCTTGAATCAGTGCGGGCATGGCGGCGGTCCTTGGTAACGTTTTGCGGCTTACATTCGAGATGTTTTCCACATAGGCTTGCGAGCTTAAGGCAAAAAAACGGTCCGGGGCAAAGGATCGAACCATTAGCGGGGCGTGACGCCGTACGGCAGCGACCCTTGTGTGCATCGAATAGAAAAGGCAGTCAACCATGACCGACCAACACTGGGGCCCCACCATCAGTGGCGATATCGTTGTCATCGGCGGCGGCTCTGCAGGCATTGGCCTGCTGGCCAGCTTGCTCAAGCGTGACCCGCACCTGAACATCACCCTGATCGAACCGAGCGACCACCACTGCTACCAGCCGGCCTGGACCCTGGTGGGCGGCGGCGCCTACGACCTGGAAAAGACCCGCCGCCCGCTGGCGGACGTGCTGCCCGATGGCGTCACCTGGGTGCAGGCCGCCGTGACCGAGCTGCGGCCCGACGAGCAGACCCTGGTGCTCGACAGCGGCCAGCGCGTGACCTGGAACAACCTGATCGTCTGCCCTGGCCTTCGCCTGGCCTGGGAAAAAGTCCAAGGCCTGGAGGACACCCTCGGCCAGAATGGCGTCACCTCCAACTACAGCTACCCGCACGCGGCCTATACCTGGCAACTGGTGCAGCAGTTGAAGGGCGGCAAGGCGATTTTCACCCAGCCGGCCATGCCGATCAAATGCGCGGGTGCGCCGCAAAAAGCCCTGTATTTGTCTTGCGACCATTGGCTCAAGCACGGCCACCTGAAACAGATCGACGTCGAATTCAACCTGGCCGGCGCGGCGTTGTTCGGCGTGGCGACTTTTGTGCCGCCGCTGATGGAATACGTGAAGAAATACAACGCGCGCCTGGCGTTCAATTCGAACCTGGTCAAGGTCGATGGCCCGGCCCGCAAGGCCTGGTTTGAAGTGAAAGACACCGAAGGCAACGTCACGCTTGAAGAGAAATCCTTCGACCTGCTGCACGTCGTCCCACCGCAAGTCGCGCCGGATTTTGTCTGCCAGAGCCCGCTGGCCGACGCTGCCGGCTGGTGCGAGGTCGACCCCCATAGCCTGCAACACCTGCGCTACCCGCATATCTTCGGCCTGGGTGATGTGTGCGGCACCCCCAACGCCAAGACGGCCGCCGCCGTGCGCAAGCAAATTGTGGTCGTCGCGGAAAACCTGCTGGCCCTGCGCAAACAGGCGCCGCTGCCGCTCAAATACGACGGTTATGGGTCCTGCCCGTTGACGGTGGAGAAGGGCAAAGTGGTGCTGGCCGAGTTCGGGTATGGCGGCAAGCTGCTGCCGACCTTTCCCCTCGACCCGACCCGTGCGCGCCGCTCGATGTGGTTCCTCAAGGCCACGCTGCTGCCGTGGTTCTACTGGAACGGCATGCTCAAGGGCCGCGAGTGGCTGACCCGCCTAAGCAAGGTGGACTGAATGCTGCTGGCCAGTGTGCTGGGGGTAGTGATGGGCCTGGTCATGGGCCTGACCGGCGCGGGCGGCGGCATCCTTGGGGTGCCGGCGTTAGTGCTGGGTTTGGGCTTGAGCATGACCCAGGCCGCGCCGGTGTCGCTGCTGGCCGTGGGCGCGGCGGCGGCCGTCGGCGCGATTGACGGCTTGCGCCATGGCCTGGTGCGTTAC
>NZ_JBAWDE010000354.1:0-5154 GCF_049590575.1 Pseudomonas sp. | reverse complement strand
GGGAGCGGGCTTGCTCGCGAAGGCGGGGTGCCAGCCAACTTATCTGGCGACTGACACACTGCATTCGCGAGCAAGCCCGCTCCCACTTTAGAGAGTTGTTATCCGGGAGGCTTGGGGATGTGCTTTAAACCCGGAACTGATCCATCAACCCCTGCTGTTGATTCGCCAGGCTATTCAACGCCTGGCTCACCCGTGCCGATTCATTGGCCTGCTCCGACAGCGACTCGGTCACGTCCCGAATCGTCGCCACGTTATTGTTGATCTCTTCGGCCACCGCGCTTTGCTCTTCCGCGGCGCTGGCGATTTGCAGGTTCATGTCGCTGATCACCGTGACCGCCTCGCCGATCTGGCGCAGGGCAGTAACCGCTTCGCCGACTTGCTCGACGCTGCCCTGGGCCTGACGATAGCTGTTGCCCATGGAGCCGACCACTTCCTCGGTGCCGCTCTGCAACTGCTCGATCACCAGGCGGGTTTCCTCCACCGATTCCTGAGTGCGCCGTGCCAGGTTGCGCACTTCATCGGCGACCACGGCAAATCCACGACCGGCCTCACCGGCGCGGGCGGCTTCAATCGCCGCGTTGAGTGCCAGCAAGTTGGTCTGCTCGGCAATGCCGCGAATCACTTCCAGCACTGAACCGATCTTCTCGCTGTTGGCCGACAGGCCTTCGACCTGGGCCATGGCGGTGCTCATGTCCGCCGCCAAATGCCCGATGTTGGTAGTGGTGCGGTCGATCACCTTCAGGCCGTCGCGGGTGGCCTGGTCGGCATCGCGTGCCGCTTGGGCCGCCTGGGCGGCGCTGCGGGCCACGTCCTGGGCGGTGGCGCTCATCTCGTGGGAGGCGGTGGCCACCTGGTCGACCTGGCGGTATTGCTGCTCCATGCCGGCGCTGGTTTCAGTGGCGATTGCGGCGGACTGGTCGGCGGTGCCGCGTGCGTCCTGCACCGAGCGTTTGACCTCGGCAATGATCGGTTGCAGTTTGTCGAGGAAGCGGTTGAACCAGCCGGCCAGTTGGCCCAGTTCATCTTTTTTATCGTAGGCCAGGCGGCGGGTCAGGTCGCCTTCGCCGCTGGCGATGTCTTCGAGCATGTGCGCCACGCCGAGGATCGGCCGGGTCACGCTGCGCGCCATCAGCCACACCAGGATCAGGCCGATCACGGCGGCCAACAGGCCCAGGCTCGACATCAGCAGGGT
This sequence comes from Pseudomonas sp., assembly GCF_049590575.1. Lineage (GTDB taxonomy): Bacteria > Pseudomonadota > Gammaproteobacteria > Pseudomonadales > Pseudomonadaceae > Aquipseudomonas. Next base: position 3,962 of record NZ_JBAWDE010000354.1, on the reverse strand, counting down.
GCCGCGGGTGTTGTCCGCATCCATCTGGGCTTTCAGGGCTTCGGCGGGGCCAACCAGGACTTTTTCCGGCACGTCCAGCAGCACGCCCCAGGATTTGCCGTCGGGAATCGGCGCGAACGGCGCCAGTACCTTGAGTTGATGGTCGGTGCGCAGGCTGCGGATTTGCGTACTGTTGGCCAGTGCGCTGATCAATTGCGCGCCGTTGGCCGTGTCGACCTGGTCCAGCCGCTGGCTGAGCTTGCTCGCATCCGCGCTGTAGCCGGCGAGCAAGCCGGTCGGGCTGAGGATGCTGACCTGGGTCTGGCCGTCATACAGCTTCTGGCTGGCGCCTTGGCTGATGGCCTGCAAGCTGTTGAGGTTGATGTCCACCGACAGCGAGGCGATGACTTTGCCATTGACCATCAACGGGAAGACGATGCTGGTCATCAGCACGTTTTGCCCGTCGATCTTATAAAAGTAGGGTTCGATCACGCACGGCTTGAGGGTGGTGCGCGGGCAGGTGAACCAGGCATTGGCCTTTTCACCGCTGGGCCCGATGGAGGTGTCGGACATGTCGCTTTCCGGCAGCGGCATCGAGGTCAGCTTGCCGGGTGTCGGCTGCGACCAGTACAGGGCGAAGCGGCCCTTGTCGTTGCTGCCCAGCTCCGCCTGGTTGGCGAACAGCTCGTCCTTGCCATCCAGCGCGTTGGCTTCGAACACCAGGGACAGGCCGAGCAGGTCCGGGTTGGCCTGCAACGCGGCCTTGACCTGGCGGGTCAGGTCTTCACGGGTGTCGAAGGCATCCAGGAAGCGCTTCTCGGCCTGTTCACGCAGGAACAGCACCTGGCGGGAAAAACCATGGCCGTACTGGTAGGCATCCATGAATTGCTGGCGAATGCCCAGGGCCTGCACTTCACCCTGAGCCTCGATACGCGCCTGGGCGGCTTCATCGAGCATTTGCATGCTGGACGTTTTGACCTGTTCCGAGCTCTGCGCCATGCGATACAGCGACAGACCCACCAGCAGGGTCACGATCCCCAGCAGGCACAGGCCGGCGAGCAGGGTGATTTTCCATTGAATGGAGAGCTGCCTAAGCGACATCGAGACATCCTTACCTGAAAACACATAGAGCCCGGTTATCGGCCGATTTCAAAATTTCTTTATTCAAACGATCAATTTAAACCTGAAAGCGGCGCCGTTTTTTGACATGCGGCCGCGCCTGCTGCAAAGTGCGCGCCCTCTAATAAGACCTCCTTCAAGCCTGCACGCTGGCAGCCAACCCCATGGCCGTCGGGGCGCGGGCATGCCTGTTTTGTTTGTTTCTGCTTGAGGTAACCATGATTAACGCAGTCATCGCCGCGGTCGGCACCATGCTGGTGCTCAGCCTGTCCCGCGTGCATGTGGTCATCGCCATCATTGTCGGCGCCCTGGTGGGCGGGCTGACCGGTGGCCTGGGCATCGAGGCCACGCTCAAAGCCTTCAATGGCGGCTTGGGTGGCGGTGCGACCGTGGCGTTGTCCTACGCTTTGCTCGGCGCTTTCGCTGTGGCGATTGCCAAATCCGGCCTGGCCCACGCCTTGGCGGACAAGGCCCTGTTGCTGGTGGATCGCCAGGAAGCCACCGGCGGCAGTCACGTCAAATGGCTGCTGATCGGTTTGCTGTGGGTGGTGGCGATTGCCTCGCAGAATATCCTGCCGATCCACATCGCGTTTATCCCGCTGCTGGTGCCGCCGCTGCTCTACGTGCTGACCAAGTTGCAGCTGGACCGCCGCCTGATTGCCTGCGTGATGACCTTCGGCCTGATCACGCCGTATATGTTTCTGCCGGTCGGTTTCGGCAATATCTTCCTCAACCAGATCCTGCTGGCCAACGTCGCCAAGAGCGGCGTGGACATCAGCCAGGTCAACGTCACCCACGCCATGAGCCTGCCCGCGCTGGGCATGGTGGTCGGCCTGCTGGTGGCGGTCTTCATCAGCTACCGCAAAAAACGCGTGTATGACCTGGAGAAAATCGAACGGGTCGAACAGGTGGCGGTGCAATACAATCCGCTGACCCTGCTGGTGGCCGGCCTGGCGATTGCTTCGGCGTTCATCATTCAGCTGTGGCTGGACTCGATGATCATCGGCGCCCTGGCCGGGTTCCTGATCTTCTCGGTCTCGGGCATTGTGCGCTGGCGCGACACCGACGACCTGTTCACCGAAGGCATGAAGATGATGGCGATGATCGGTTTCATCATGATCGCCTCATCGGGCTTTGCCGAAGTGCTCAAGGCCACGGGGGACGTGCGCTCGCTGGTGGAAACCTCGGCGGCGTTCATCGGACATAGCCGCGGGGTAGGGGCGTTGCTGATGTTGCTGGTGGGCCTGCTGGTGACCATGGGGATCGGTTCGTCGTTTTCCACGGTGCCGATCCTGGCGGCGATTTTTGTGCCGTTGTGTGTGCAGTTGGGGTTCAGCCCGTTGGCGATTGTGTGCATCGTCGGCACCGCCGGGGCCCTGGGCGATGCCGGTTCGCCCGCCTCGGACTCCACCCTCGGCCCGACCTCCGGCCTGAACATCGACGGCCAGCACCACCATATCTGGGACACCGTGGTGCCGACATTCCTGCACTACAACCTCCCGCTGCTGGCATTCGGCTGGCTGGCCGCCATGACCCTCTGACACGCTCCCACCTGTAGGCGCCGGCGCCTACAGATCCGGGTTAAATGGCCGATACCCTCTCAAGTCGCCACTAATAAGAGAGAGAAAAGCCATGCGTCTGAGTTTGAAGGCCAAAGTCCTGTCCCTCGCCGTAGTGCCGGTGTTGCTGTTTGCCGTGATTATCAGCCTGACCACCGTCTGGATCCTCCAGGGCCAGGCGCGTAACGAGGTCGACGAAACCCGCCAGCGCCTGCTCAACGACGCCAAGGCCACCCTGCAAAGTTATGTCGAGGTGGCCATGACCACCATCAAACCGCTGTACGACGCGGCCGCCCCCGGCGACACCGCCGCGCGCGCCCAAGTGGTCAAGTTGCTCTCCAACACCAGCTACGGCAAGGACGGCTACTTCTTCGGCTACGACTCCGAGACCATCCGCCTGTTCAAGGGCAACAGCCCCGACGGCGTCGGCAAAAGTTTCAAGGACAACCGCGACCCCAACGGTGTCTACGTCAACCGCGACCTGGTCAAGGTCGGCAAGGACGGCACCCACTACCTGCAATACAGCTCGACCCAGCCGGGCCAGACCGAACTCGTGCCGAAGATGGGCTACACCGAATACCTGCCCAAGTGGGACATGGTGATCGGCACCTCGGTCAACCTGGATGGCATCGAGGCCCAGGTCGCGGTGGTCGAAGCCAAAGTGAAAACTCGCATGGAAGGTGTGCTGCTGAGCATCCTCGGCGTCGCCGTGGTGGTGCTGTTGGTGATCGCCGCCGTCGGCATGCTGCTGGCCAACACCATCCTGCGCCCGCTGCATTTGATGAAGGCCAACCTTGACGATATCGCGGCAGGCGAGGGCGACCTGACCCGGCGCCTGGCCATCACCAGCCAGGATGAGCTGGGCGACCTGGCCGGCGCGTTCAACCGGTTTGTCGACAAGATCCATGGCCTGGTGCGCCAGATCACCGAGATGACCACGCAACTCACCGGCCTGGTCCGCCAGGTGTCCGACCAGGCCCAGCGTTCCGAGCAGGCCATGGAGCGCCAGCGCCACGAGACCGATCAGGTCGCCACCGCAATCAATCAAATGTCTAGCGCCGCGCAGGAAGTGGCGCGCAGTGCCCAGGGCGCCTCGGTGGCCGCGCAGCAAACCGATGTCGAAGGCCAGGCCGCCAAGCGCGTGGTGGACGGCAGCATCGCGCAGATCCATGCGCTGGTGAACGACATCCGCAGCAGCGGCGTGTCCCTCGACAGCCTGCAGCAGGATGTGTCGTCGATTGTCAGTGTGCTCAGCGTGATTCGTTCCATCGCCGAACAGACCAACCTGCTGGCGCTCAATGCGGC